>JAJYBV010000042.1 GCA_021778805.1 Chloroflexota bacterium
GTGTCATGCCCTTCCGAACGGAACCAGGATTTCTCCTGACCGAGTCTGGTGAACGTGCCCTTGCGGGACTGGGCCTGGACTTTCGTGGCCGAAGCCACTGAGTCTTCAGCTCAGTGGTTGTTCACATTTTGACTTCGCACGAATATCTAAAGTAAACTTACCAGAATCATGATTGCACGGCTACGAATTCTGCAATCCGAAAAAGACCTCTCAGGAAAAAAATATTAATCCCTAATGTTATTCAATATAATCGATCCATGCAAGGGTTTTCGACAGTGGAAGTGAAGCGAGATCACTATACCACGCAACGCCATACCTACGCAAATGTTTTTCCGGCAATTTATTGCAAGTTACAGATACATTGCCTGCTATTTTCTCTTGCTACTTTAGCTTGCTTTTAGCGGCGCAATAGCAATTACCGCAATTAAAACGCCAAGCGCAGCTATTTCAGGAGTACGTATTCCAATTTTGCCGTTCTGCTTAGTTATGACAAAAAAGTTGCAAAAAATATTTCTGCATAAGAAATTTTTCTTATTGCATGATATCGCAAATTTAATGAAATAACACCTTTTGCTAGCGCCTTATCCGCGATATCAAAAGCATATTTCAGGCCTAACTTTGGGATTTGCGTAAAATATTTGTTATTTCAAGCTAAAATTAACTATCATACATTGAGAGAAACGTAATGGCGCAATACCAGTATGAATGGCCATTCCCTTCCATATATTTGCAGCAGCGCCAAGTTTTACCTGAAAGTATATGATAAAATTCGCGTTATGTAAATTTTATTCATTGATGATTTGGAATTTTTATGAAAAAACGCATTCCACTGCCTACTTATTCCACATTATGGAAATCTTCTCAGGCGTTATTGCGCAAAAAAAGTATCTTGGCAGCTTTAAGCAGTTTTCATAGTTCCATGGGCAATGCTTTTCGTCTGCCGTTGCCGGGTTTCCCCGCAATTATGCTAGTTGGGCCATCTGCAAATCGCTTCTTGCTTACTGAAGAACGAGAACAATTCCTTTGGCGATCCGAAGGAGATCCTGTTACCGATCTGCTTCACCATGGAATTCTTGTTGAAGATGGCGCCGCACATGATACGTTGCGCCAACAAATGACGCCTCAGTTGCGCCACACTAAGGTAGAAAGTTATATTGCCGATATGACGGCTTGCACAAACAAGGTTTTGCAGCAATGGCAAGATAATTCCGTTGTGAATATGTCTGTGGAAATGCGAAAAATTACGTTGCTCATTGTAATGCAATCACTATTTGGCGAAGATTTTTATCCGCATATGGAAGAGCTTTGGCCGGTTATTTTACACCTCCTTAAATTTATCTCTCCCGGTCCATGGCTAATTTCTAAATATGTTCCCCGATCGAAAGCTATTCGCGATATTCGGCAAATTGACACCTATCTTTATCAAATAATCGCCGAGCAGCGCGCCGCGCCGCGCACTGCGGATAATCTTATGCAATCCTTATTAGCATACAGCAAAGATGATCATTTGATCAGAGATCAAATCCTAACACTGCTGATTGCCGGACATGATACAAGCACCGCGCTTTTAGCCTGGACTTTATATCAGCTGGCCAATCATCCGGATGTACAGCGGCAAGCGCAACAAGAAGTCGACGCCGTTATTGGCAAGGAAATGCCCACTTCTGCGCATATATCCCAGCTTACATATGTAGATAGCGTTATAAAAGAAACGTTACGAATGTATCCGCCGATCCATTTAGGTTCGCGCGTTGCCGCGTCTCAAATTTCCTTTGAGGGATTTACTATTCCCAAAGGGAGCCGTGTGTTATATTCACAATACTTAACCCACCGCCAGCAAGAATACTGGCCAGATCCGGATGAATTTAAACCGGAACGTTTTCAGGCACAGCCAGCACATCACAGCGCCTACACATATATTCCTTTTGGTGCCGGACCACGCAATTGTATTGGCGCAGTGTTTGCCCAAGTTGAAGCAAAAATAGTTTTAGCAAATATTTTGCAAAGATTTCATTTGCGCTATACCGGCGCACCGATACGGCCGCATATGGGCGCAACATTAGAGCCAAGTTCCGGCGCGCCTATTCACATTTCATCCAGAACATTGCTTGCATAAGCGCGGCCTTTCCAATATATAGCTTTCTTTTGCCGCTGCCGCAAAATGGCATACAAGCCGAGAATAAGTATGCTCAATGCCGAGATCGGAAAAATCAATATTTCCGCCAATTGGCGTTTATATTGGACAGCGGCAAAGGTGTAAAGCGCCAATATCCAAATAATTTCAATAAACGCCGTCCATTGAAGTGTAAACAGCAACAGCCAAGGCATAACAAATACACTGGCGTATCCCCAGCTAAACAGCGCTGCAAAACCCGCCGGACGTTTTTCCGATCCGGAGTTGTTCAGCCCGAGCATAATATTTTTAGCGAAGCCATTCCAAACTTCGCGAGCATTATGATACATCCGGCATTGCAGCCATTCTGCTCCATTACACAGCGCAGTAGAATATCCGTGTAATTGAAATTGCTGGACTAGCGCAAAATCATCAAGCAAGGCATGGCGAATTGCGGCGTGCCCGCCGATTTGTTGGTATTCTTTTGCATTAACCAGCATATATTGTCCATTGGCAATACTGTTGCCTTTATTTTGCCATTGTGCGCGAAAATCCCAGCCAAATATCGGCAATATGTGCAAAATAAATGGAACAAATAGGCGTTCACTCCATGTTTTTGTTTGTTGAAAGGGCAATGCGCTAATGCATGAAACTTGAAGTTTTTGTCCCGAAGCCATTCCTAAAGAAAGACTTTTGGGAGAATGTATGGTGTCGGCGTCTGTAAATAACAGCCATTCCCCAGGCGCATGCTGTGCAAGCTGATGGCAGGCATATACTTTTCCAACCCAGCCTTCAGGTGGTTCTTGTGTTTGATGTATAACATGCAATTTCTGGTTTTGCGCCGCCATGTTATCTAACAGTGCGCCGGTTCTATCCGTTGAGCAATCATCCAAAACATACACTTCAAAGAAAGGATAATCTTGCCGCAGCAAAGATTCAACACAAGCCGTTATAGATTGTTCTTCATTGCGCGCGGGAACCAAAACGCTTACTTGCGGTTGTTTGGAGCTTGCTGAATGCTTTGCAAAACGCCAGAAAGATACATTAGACCACAGTCGCCATGTAAATAAAAGCAATACAGCAATGGCTGAAATATGGAAACTAAGAAGAAAAATAGCATAAACAATGTGCGGCATATCAGGCGGCCTTCTCAACTCGTTGTTTCTGATACAAATATAGGGCTATTTTTCCAGCCAAAACAATCATTTGCGCTATTCCTAAAGCAATCATCCAAAGCGGTTCATGAATGATCGCCAAAAATAGAATAAGGATTATAGGAATAGTCATAGCGCGAAGTTCATCGTTTTTGATAATAAATAATGATAAAACTGCTGTTGCTCCCATAACAAGGGGCGCCAAATATAATGTTAACCCTGTCCACACACCAAATAATGCGGTAATTGCTCTGCCGCCGCGAAATCCCAGAAAAATGGAGAAGCAATGTCCGACGGTTGGCATAAACGCTATCCAAAATAACTGCCACCCGGTAAAATTGCCACTTCGAAAAGCCAGAAAAACAGGTATAAAAGCTTTAAAAAAATCTAACAACAATACGGGTATTCCCAATTTCCAGCCGGCAGAACGAAATGCATTTGCCGCGCCGGGGTTACCATCCGGCTGGCGGCGGGGATCGATATGATAGAATAACTTCCCTAACCACACAGACCATGGCGCCGCGCCGCTTATATATGCTATTACCAACCAAAGATAAAACATCATTTTATTGTCCTAAAGAGAAATGTAAAGCGCTTAATACTGTTAGGATGGTATGTAAACCTTCCTGCAAGGTATTGCCCAAATAGATACCTGAAAATGATTCTGCAAAAATTGGATGTTCAATGAAGGCTCTGCCCCCAAAAGCAATCTTTGGAAAATCCGGTTGATCTTTATGCGTCAGCCATTTTGGCAGTTCTGATAAAGCTTGGGCAGTAGTTTCCGTCATTGCGGTTAATACGATAACAGATGGGGCAAGAGATTGAATACAGTTATCAAGCTCGGACAATGGTAAGGTTTGCCCAATATATGCTATAGGAATATGCGCTTCACGCAATAAAACCCCTAGCATTAATAAACTTCCTTCATGGTACTCACCTGGGGCGCAAATCAGCGCAACTGGGGGGATTGCAAGGCTGAATGTCGGCCGATACATCCAAGCCGCCAGCTGATAATGCAGATAATTAGAGGCAAAATGCTCGATTGTTATTGATATGGTTCCAGTATGCCAAGCTTCCCCAATTGCAACAAAAGTTGGCCCAATAATATCCAGCACGATATCACTCAATGAAAACAATGTCATAGCTTTATGAAGAAGCAGATCAGCAGTCTCTAAATTGCATGCTTTTAACGCCTCTGCTATTTCAATTTGCATCGCTGCTAATGTTTGTGTATCTGCTATTTTATCTGATGTTGTATACGCAGGAACAGCCGATATTTGATTTCCGTTCAGCAAAAATTGAATAGCTTTGCTGATGTGCATGCCTTCTTTTAATCGATTTCGTATCCAAAGCAAATTTTCTATGTCTTGCTTGGAATATAAGCGGTGTTTGCCGCTGGTGCGTTTTGCAGCAGGAAAATGATATCTGCGTTCCCACATCCGCAAATTAGCTATCGGAATATTGGTCATGCGTGAAACAGCGCCAATATTATAGATATAGTCCTGTTCCTCACTCTGATTACTCAAATGTATTTCCTTCTCTCCCACCGGTAATGTCTCTATTATAGCACCTTGTACACATATTGTCCATATTAATAAGACAAAATATGAACAAAATATTGACATTTTAAAAAAGATTTTATTATCATCTGTATTACGATACCGTCACCCTAAAAATTCATTGATGAGGAGGATCTTATGGCGGTTCATATAGCAACATGGGAGCATACACTCCTGAACAAAGCTCATGAAGGATTGCATCATCCCAGATCAGAAAGAAATCTGCAAACTACTGCATTGATGCTTGCCGAAGCTTATGATTTCTGCAAAAATATTACTAAAATCAACAGCCATACATTTTACCTTGCGTCTTCATTGCTGCCAAAATCGAAAAGGCAGGCCGTTCAAGCTTTGTATGCATTTTGTCGAACTACAGATGATTTAGTAGATAAAGCCACGCCTGATCAAAATATTGCACAACTTTTACAACTTTGGCGTACACGATTCACCCAAAATACAAATGAACTCGATCAAGTTTCCATAGCATGGATACATACCCAAATGAGTTATGGAATTCCCCAAGGATATGTTCACCACCTTATTGACGGCATTGGGCGTGATTTAACGCAAAATCGCTATACTACTTTCGCTGAATTGACCGAATATTGCTATGGGGTTGCTTCAACTGTCGGATTAATGGCCATGTATATTATTGGATTCCAAGGACATGAAGCACTGCCCTATGCAATTAAACTGGGTGTTGCGCTGCAATTGACTAATATTTTGCGTGACATCGGCGAAGATTGGCAATCCGGCAGATTGTATGTGCCGCAGGAAGATCTTGAAGCGTTTCATCTGACTGAACATGATATCGCTTTAGGGGAAGTAACCGAAAATTGGCGCGCTTTTATGCATTTTCAAATCAACCGTACCCGAGTTTTATACGAAGAATCTTTGCCCGGTATCGCTCTGCTGCATAAAGATGGACGCTTTGCTATTATGGCGGCGGCTCAATTATACCAAGGCATTCTTCATGAAATTGAAAAAAATGATTATGATGTCTTTCATCAAAGAGCGCATGTGCCAACCCTTAGCAAATTGCAGCAATTACCGCGCATATGGCGGCAAGCGCATCGACAAAATACTTTAACATTACCGAAAAGAGCGCATGAATAATATGGCTAAAATTATTGTTATTGGCAGCGGTTTTGGTGGACTCAGCGCTGCTATTCGTCTTGCCGCCCGCGGCCATTCTGTTGAATTATTTGAAAGCAGAGATAAGCCCGGCGGTCGCGCCTATACATATTCTATCAACGGATTCACTTTTGACGGCGGCCCAACAGTTATCACCGCGCCGTTTTTATTTGATGATATTTGGGAAGTCGCCGGAAAAAAACGGGAAGATTATGTACAATTTGTGCGGTGCGATCCTTTTTATCGCATTTTTGATCCCTCCGGTCGAGCATTTAACTATAACGGTGATGAAACATATATATTAGACCAAATTAAACAATGGGATCCGGCAGATCAAAATGGCTATCAAAAATTTATGGATACAACCAAAGCAATTTTTCAAAAAGGCTTTGTTGAATTAGCTGATCAGCCATTTTTACACTTCACAGACATGCTGAAAGTTGCGCCGGATCTCATTAAAATGCAATCCTACAAAAGTGTATACTCATATGTTTCTCAGTTTGTTCACAATGATTTTTTACGCCAATGCTTTTCATTCCATCCTTTGCTGATTGGCGGCAATCCCTTTGATTCGCCTTCTATTTATGCCATGATCCATTATCTTGAGCGGAAATGGGGTATCCATTATGCGCTTGGCGGAACCGGCGCATTAGTAAACGCTATGACAACTCTTTTACAAGAAACCGGCGGTAAAATTACCTATAATGCGGCTGTAAAAGAAATTACTGTGCAAAATCATAAAGTAACCGGTGTTTATTTGGAAGATGGCTCTTATCACACCGCAGATATTATCGTTTCAAACGCTGATGTAGCTTTTACCTACCAAAAACTTATACCCTCGCAATACCGGCGCATTTACACCGATCGCAAATTAGCGCACCTGCAATACAGCATGTCGTTATTTGTACTGTATTTCGGCACAAATCGCACCTATCGCGAATCCACAAATTTGGCGCACCACAATATCATATTAGGTCCGCGCTATAAAGGTTTGCTTGATGATATTTTCAATAAAAAAACTCTTGCTTCAGATTTCTCACTTTACTTGCACATGCCGACAATAACAGACCCAACGTTAGCGCCTGATGGCTGTGAAACATTTTATGTGCTGGCGCCTGTTCCCAATTTAGACGCTTCTGTAGATTGGACCAAGACGGCAAAAACCTATCGCGATAGCATCGTGCAATTTTTACAGGATAATTATTTGCCTGGTCTTTCAGATGCAATTATTGCTGAGCATTACATCGATCCGCTGCATTTTCAAAATACGCTAAAAAGTTATAAGGGATCTGCGTTTTCATTCCAGCCCAAGTTAACACAATCTGCATGGTTCCGGCCACATAATCGTTCCGAAGAGTTTGATAATTTATATTTTGTTGGCGCAGGCACACACCCAGGAGCTGGTTTACCTGGTGTTCTTTCGTCAGCAATCATAACCGATAACCTTATCAATGGTGTTACGGATTCATCCGCCAAGAAACAAGAATTGTTATTGGAAATGAGCTAAACAACATGACATACGCCGAGTTTCTTGCAGTGTTTATCTGTATACCTATTGCTGGCTTGCTCATAGTGCATTTGGTGTTTTATCGCAAAGATAAGCTATCAAAGTTCTCAATCTACCAACCTCATTTTTGGGGTATCCTAACTCTTTTGATTTTTGTTGCGTTAGTGTACACAACACCATGGGATAATTATCTGATTGCTACTCATGTTTGGTGGTATAGCCCACATCTAATTCAAGGGATATTTTTTGGCTGGGCACCACTTGAAGAATATTTATTTTTCTGCTTGCAAACAATACTTATTGCGTTATGGCTGCCCATTGCTGTTTCATGGAGCGCAATTGACAACTCAGAAAATCTGCAAGTTTCGGGAAAATTGGCTTGGGGATTTGCTATAGTCCTAGGAATAATTTGGAGCTTTGCAGGTGTATTGCTGTTGCGCCACTATCTTCCCGGCACATATTTGGGGTTTGAAATCATTTGGGGTTTACCGCCAATTATCTTGCAAATTATTGTCGGAAAATCTATTCTTTGGTCTTACAGATATACATTATTGTTAACGATTATTCCTGTTACTTTATATTTAAGCGTGACGGATGCATATGCTATTCATACCGGTATTTGGACCATTAACCCAGCGCGTTCCCTGCATTGGTTAATTGGCAATGTTTTGCCAATTGAGGAATCTATTTTCTTTTTACTCACAACCATACTTGTTTGTTTCGGTATGATTCTTGGCGCAGTCATTCAACAAAAAGCTGTTTTAGCGCGGCCGCAAAGTTTTAATTCTAGCTATAAGAAAAATATGAACGAAGTAATTGGATAACATTGGCGATATTCTGGCTTTTTTACGGGTTGTTTAGGCAGACGGAGGCCAAGCTAATGTTTTATAATATAAAAGACGCCAAAGATGCAGCATTGCAAAATCTTTGGCACTTATAAGGCTCTGCAGCGCGCTTTCTGCAATAAATCATCTGCGCAGAGCATTGGCTATACGGACAAAATCTTAACCTAAAATAAAGCAATACCTTTTGGTCTAGCGCCTAAAGGGCAGGAGATTCGGAATGAAGCAGCTGCCATCGGATACTGTTCCATTGACTTATGAAATGGATGAAGAACACATGAGACTGATGATCGCGTGGTCTGATGGTGTTGAAAGTGTTATTCCTTATGAAACATTGCGGCGCGCTTGCCCTTGCGCATGGTGCGCAGGTGAAGGCAGTTACGCCGGAGCAGTTAACGCTGATACCGTGTTTACTGCAGAACAAACTACTCTATATGAATTGCAGATGGTAGGCAGATATGGCTTAACACCCATATGGGGCGATGGCCATAAAACAGGAATATATACTTACGAAAAAATTCGCGCGCTTGCGTCATAAAATATCGGAGAAAACATACATGACTACCGTTCAAAATAAATTGCACTGGCTGGCTAAGGTTACTGTTACGCGAAAAGCTACTGTGGTAGATCCGCAAGGAAATACTGTGCTGGACGCATTGCGGCATTTGCGCTTTGATTCTGCTGAACATGTACGAATCGGCAAATATATCGAAGTATCCGTTTCCGCCGCAGATGAAGCCGAAGCGCGCAGTGAAGTAGCGAAAATGTGTGAAACGCTGCTGGTGAATCCTGTTATTGAGCAGTATGCTTTTGATTTGCAGCAAATTGATTAATGCATCAGCCAATGCGCTGAAGTGACCGATTTTTATGCCAAATTGCGCCTGTACTTCAGCGCCGCTGCAACCAAACCGAAAAATATTGCCTGCTTATTCCGTATATTAGATTGGCTTCGGCGCTATGTCTTCACATCAACCAGAATTCTTAGAACACTCCCGGATATGGGAGAATTTACGGTATATCTATCCGGTAGTGTCGCGGCGCGCCGGCGGGGTTTCCTTGGGAATAAATCTGAATATTGATAAAGTTTGCAACTTTGGCTGTATTTATTGCGAAGTGAATCGGGCGGATATTCCGCTTTACCGCAATGTAAACAGCGCCGCGCTGGAATCTGAACTGATCGCGATATTAACGCTGGTGAAATCCGGCCGCTTTTTTAATGACCCCAGATTTTCACGGCTTTTGAAGGAAAATATCCCGCCGCAAGTGCGCGATATTGCTTTTTCCGGTGACGGAGAGCCAACCACATTTCGGAATTTTCCGGCGATTGTGCAAACAGTAATAGCGACACGCGCCGCGCTTGATCTGCAAGATATACCAATTACCCTAATTACAAACGCTTCGATGTTTCACCGAAGCAGTGTTTTGCAAGCCTTAAAAGATATTACCGCCGCCGGTGGTGAAATTTGGGCCAAGCTCGACGCCGGCGCGGCCGCATATTTTCAGCAGATTAACCGCGCCGCGATACCGTTTAGCCGCATATTGCAAAACATAGTTTTGGCCGGAAAAATTATGCCGCTGGTTTTGCAATCGTGTTTTATGCAGGTTGCCGGAATCGGCCCGAATTCGCAGGAAATTGCGGAATATATTCAACGAATTCGCGAATTTGTATGCGCTGGCGCACAAATCAGCCGCATACAAATATATACCGTTGCTCGGCCTCCGGCAGATCGCACGGTTACAGCGCTAAACACACCGGAACTGGAGGCAATTTGTGCGCAAATTTCCGCTGCGCTGCCGAATATTCTTGTGCAGCGCTATGACGGATTTTGGTCGGGATATACCTATGAGTGAACTGCAGCCACAAGCCTTAAAACCGAATTGAAATATCTTTTATGGTGAAACGATAATAATAACCGACTGCGCCGAGCCTCCGGATAAAAGCGAAATTTTCCAAATACCTGTTTGCATCGGCGCAAACACAATGCTTCGGCGAACTGCGCCATGCGGCCAAACTTCAGTAAGGGTTTGCGCCGGCCCGGTTTGAGGTGTTAAACGAATGATAATTTGTGCATTGCCAGCCGTTATGGTTGTAGTAAATGTGACATAAACCGCTGATCCGATTGTAAAGTGTGTTTGCGGTGCGCCATTGGCAGTGGCGCTGACAAGAATCGCCGTTTGCGTTGGTATATTGCTTGCTGCGTTACCTTGTATTTGCATAAATATTAAAGAAAGCGATATTGCTATAGATAAAATACCCATTGCGCCGGCCAAATAAATCCATTGCGGAAGCTGCCGTTCAGATTCTGCAACAGCTAAGCTGCCTTCAGACGCTAACATTGGCTCTAAATACTGCCACACTTGTGCGTGATTAGATTGCGCAATAAGCTCTGGGCGCCGCGCAATAACTGCCGGCGCATGGCACCCGGCGCAAAATCCTGAAACAAGGCGCAGCGGCCGGCCGCAATAGCCGCATTTCCCATGGCGATCATGACCCATGAATGATAGCATCCTCTGCTCCAAACAATCTTTTACTTCTATCATACACAAACCATTTGCATGGCATAGCTATCTAGCCTCTGTGCGGTCACAAAAGCAGGGATTCGCAAGGGGCGGTAGCCCCTTGCGCGGGGTTTGGGGTGTCTCCCCAAATATATTTTTTATTATGATAAAATATTCCACAGGGTGATATGGATTGCCGGGCAGCGCCTATGCCGCGCGCTTTGCGGCTACGGCTGAGTGGAAGCGGCGCTGGTTGCAGGCATAATATAGCCCAATTTTGCCGCGGCGGATTCGATTACAGAATTTTGCTGCAGCAAATATATATGTTGCTGTATTTGCTGATTATTTTGCTGCGCGTTTGCGTTGCGTTGCTGCGCCAATGTAACACTTTGCTGCATTTGATAGGCGGTATATACTTCACCAAGCGAAGCGGTGGCAAAAAAGAATGCCGCCAACAGTGTAAACAGTAGCAAAGGCCGCCGGATAACCCCGGCAATTGGGGCAGCCGCCTTGCGCGCTGTTTGCGCATATTGCCCAAATCCACTTGATGATTTTTGTGTTGTATTGGTTAAAACGGACCCGCGAAACAACGCCGATCTGCGATACGATGTTGTGGAATACATTTCTTTTTTCTGCTCCTTTTCTTGCTGATTGTTTCTGGCAAAGAAAAAAGAGAGCTTCCCTGCTCTCGGGTCTTATAACGCAGATCTATCCATAAAATTATATAGGTTCCATCCGGCGCATTGCCTGCAATCCTGTAAGACATGCGTCACGCTGAAGACACTGTGTATATAAAGCATAACAGGCGCCAATTGTGTAGTATTGCTATACCACAATTAATTTATGGCAAAATAACCGTATGCGCAATAAAACACCCGCCGATATTTGCCGCATGCTGTTTACGAGCCAAAAAGGAATAAGAGGAAATTGGAGATAACCCCAGCCCAGTTAGGGGCATGCTGACTTTTGCACAATCTGCTTTATGCGTTATGTATGATCAGGGCTATAAGCGCCATAATTACAAGAAACGCGCGGAAAAATGTGCAGAAAAAAGCAAGGTTATGGTATAATATAAAATGCTTTGAAGAAATATCATTCAAAGCGCATAGTTTTTATATATGCAGGAGCTAAAGACGTTTTCCATGCCAATGTATTCATATAAGTGTAAAAATTGCCATCATCAATTTGAGATTCTGCAACACATGACGGACGATCCGTTAACCACATGCCCACAGTGCAATGGCGAAATACATCGGATGATTTTTGCTAACGGAATAGTATTTAAAGGCAGCGGATTTTATATCAATGATTCGCGCCATTCCAGCGCTAGCGCCGTTCCAGCATCAGAAAGCACTGCGCCGGCAGCGTCTGCCGAAACATCCGGAACCAAGCCAGCAGCAGATACCAGCGCCGCCCCGGCAGAAAAAGCCGCTGCGCCAGCTGAAACAAAAGCGCCGGTCAGCGCATCTGCCGAAACAAAATAAGTACAGAAACGAAAGAATCAGCAGTATATGCGCATCGTCGCCCAAAGGGTATCTACAGCCTCTGTTCAGGTAAACAGCCAAACGGTTGGAGCCATTCAGCAGGGGCTTTTGCTGTTTATTGGGGTTGGCAAAGAGGATACGGAAGAAATTTGCCCTAAATTAGTTAATAAGTTAATAAATCTGCGAATTTTTGAAGACAGCAACGGCAAAATGAATCTCTCCGCCACAGATATCGGCGCGGAAATACTTGCTGTATCGCAGTTTACCTTATACGCAGATACCTCTCATGGCCGGCGGCCCAGTTTTTTAGAGGCCGCAGAGCCACAGAAAGCGCGGGCAATTATTGAATATTTTATAAGCCTGCTGCGCGAAAAAGGATTTTTAGTTGCAGAAGGCCAATTTGGCGCGCATATGTATGTATCGCTGGTTAATGATGGCCCCGTTACTATTATTCTGGAGTAGCGCTGGAAGCAGAATCGTTTTTGGTAACAACCGCAACGGTGCAGCGTGAAATAGCGGTAAGTTTGCCGTCATCGTCGGTTACACGAATATCCCATACCCATGTTTTGCGGCCGCGATGAATTGGCTTGGCTTCCGCAGTTACAAATCCGCTGCGAACCGGTCGCAGATGATTGGCGTTTATTTCCAGCCCCATTGCCGTTTGCTTTTGGTGATCTATTCCCAGCCAAGTTCCCATCGAAGCAACCGTTTCGGCCAGCGCAACGGTTGCGCCGCCGTGCAAAACGCCAAATGGCTGCTTGGTAACGTTATTTACCGGCATTCGGGCAACAATATGTTCATGGTCTACTTCAAGGAACTCTATCCCTAATACTTCTTGCAGCGTATCTTTGGTATACGCTGCAAACTGCTGCCGGATATCATCAGTCATACAAATTTTGCTCCAAACCGAATATCTTTAAAATTTTTGCGTTGCATAGTAAAATATGTCTGTTCCATGTCGATGGCAGAACCTGCACAAGCATTGCATAGTGCGCAGGGATTAGTAGCGTGATAAGCGCCTAACCGCGTTTGCTAAAGCAGCAGCGTTTGGAATAACCTCTTTTTCCAGCGACGGTTTTGCCGGAATAGGTGTAAATGGCGCGCCAAGGCGAATAACCGGGCCATCTAAAAATTCAAATAATTCTTCCCCGATAGTCGCGGCAATCTCGGCGCCGATGCCGCTAAAGCGTGTGTCTTCGTGAAACACAATTGCTTTATTTGTTTTGCTGACAGATTCACCGATGGTGTCGATATCCAGCGGCTGCAACGTGCGGATATCGATAATTTCCAAATCAATTTGTTCGCGCTGCAGCATTTCAGCGGCATATAGCGATTCAAAGACCATCGCGCCATATGTGATAACGGAAACATCTTTACCTTCGCGGCGTACAATTGCGCGGCCAAGCGGAATTACATAATCTTCATCATCAGAAACGGCGCCATACCGCTGGTGATATAAACTTTTCTGTTCTAAAAATATCACCGGGTCTTCATCACGAATAGAAGCTTTAATCAAACCTTTTGTATCCGCAGGTGTAGATGGCGCAACAACTTTTAGCCCAGGGATATGGGCAAAAAGCGTTTCAACACTTTGCGAGTGATCGGGGCCGCCGGCCAAACCGGCGCCATATGGCGCACGAATAACGATAGGGCAGCTCCATTGGCCCAGGGAGCGGTAACGTAATTTTGCAGCTTCATTCACAATTTGGCTCATTGCGGAAAGCAGAAAATCGGCAAACTGCACTTCCGCCACAGGGCGAAGCCCGCCGATCGCGGCGCCGATACCTACGCCAACCACACCATTTTCAGCCAGCGGCATATCCCACACTCTGCCGGAGCCAAATTCTTCGCGCAAACCCATTGTAACTGTGAATATTCCTCCGGCGGCGCCAATATCATCGCCCAATAGCACAACCCGCTCATCGCGACCCATTTCCTCACGTAATCCTTCGCGCAGCGCCTCGACCATAGTAATAGTGCGTTCAGTCATTTGGCAAAGTCTCCTCTATACTGAAGGATATTTCAGGTTGTATATTTTCTTGCGGGCTTTCAGCGGGATTATCGGCGTACACATAATCTTGTACGGCAAATATTCCCGTATTATCCGTTGAAAGGGCCAGCTGATAGGCTTCTTCAATTTTTTGCGCGCACGCTTCGCGCATTTCTTTATCTGCCGCTTCGGTTAAAGCGCCTAATTGCAGCAGAAATGTGCGTAAACTATACACCGGATCATAGATTTCGGGTTGTTCATGCATTTTGTTTTGCGATGGAATAACGGCTTCCAGAAGTACCGGGCCACCGCCATTGCGCGCGCGCGCCGCCGCCTCGCGAATAGCAGATGCGGCGGCAAACACATTTGCGCCGTCTATCAGCATACCATGAACGCCATACGCCGGCGCGCGGTCGGCAACGTGCTTTACCTTCATTTGTCGCGATTGCGGTGTAGAAAGCGCGACGCCATTATTTTCACAAATAAAGAGAGCGCCAACGCGGTGTATTCCGGCAAAATTCAAGGCTTCGTGAAAATCACCTTCACTGGTGGCTCCTTCACCAAAAAACGCGGCGGTAATTGCCGAACTTTGACGAATTTGCGCGGCAAACGCAATGCCGGCAGCATGTAAAATATGCGTGGCGGCAACTCCGGAAGAGCTGACAATGCCCAGTTTCCGGCTGCTCCAATGGGCAGGGCGCATCCGCCCTCCGCTATTGGGGTCCTTCTCACTGCCAAGATGATTTAAAAATATGTCATACAGGGGCATGCCCATTGCTATAACCAAAGCCAAATCTCGGTAGTATGGCAATATATAATCTGTTCCTATAACAAGCTCGCGCGCGCACGCTACCTGAATTGCCTCATGTCCTTTGCAGGAAACACCGCCATTCATCAATCCTTTTGTTCGCAAATCAGCAAGATATTCATCGGTAAGCCTTGCCAACAGCATGAACCTGTACATCTCTAAAGCGTCTTGCGCGCTAAAGTCCAGCGTGTTAAAGCTTTCCTGCAGCCGATGAATGTTTGCATCTGCGTCTACATCCTGCATAACAAACCCTTTCACAAATGAGCATTAGAATAATCCGAAACCTGTATATATTACAATATCGGACTAAATTTTATGCAGAAGTGCGCTTTCAACAGATTTTAGAGTGTCTTCATAATGTTTTACTTCACCGGATAATTCACTGTCTACAAATCGCACTATTCTGGCGGCTCCGGCCAGCGAACGAACTACTGCATAGGTAAGCGCCACTGAATACCCCAGGATAAGTGAGAGCGTAATAACAAAAACTTGGGCAGCATAAGAAGCCGGAAAAGTTCGGGTAATTGCCAGCAAACTGCCTTCCAGCGCTGTAGCGGCCAGTAATGTTGTAAAAAGCAATGAAATAAATGTTGTTCGGAATACACGCAAAGTTTCTTCCAATATATGAACCAACATTTGCGAGCCATGTTTTAATTGCGCAATAGGGTTACTCATACGGCACTTCTCCTGTTGAAATAAATGATAGCAACGCACTGTTTGTTTCTACAATTGTATAGTACCAGCATATCAGATTCACATATTCTGCGCAACTGTTCATATTTCATAGCGCAAAAGTTAGCTATGAAACTGTTACTGTTATAACGACTTGTATTTGCGGGTACTCCATACTGCGCAGATAATATACCCCTGCAATAGGAAAAATAAAATATTTTTGTACACCCGGCTGAAATTCAATATATTTCGGCTGTTTCAGCGCTGCGGGTATCCCCGCCAGCGGATGTGATTTCGCTGTATCAATATATAATTGTTGCGTACCGCCGCCGGCCAGCGGATCCACACATTGCAATGGCGATCCGGCTGGAATAATAATGCTGGTATATCCCGTAAAAGAATTAGGGCCAATTAGTATCAATGGAATATCAGATTGCGGAATGGCAGTTTTTTGAATAGCCCCCGTGCCGACGCTTTGCGAACAGGCAGATAAGGCAAGCAGCAGCGCCAACATACTGCATACAATTGAATTGCGCAAGCTGCTTCTATTAGACTTATTTTTGTATATCATACTGTTACTTCTCATTATCGGCGTATTGCAGCATAGCTAAGCGGATATATGCGCTATAGGGACTGTTCGGCGCGCCGTTCCATCCGGCCAGCAATGCGCTGGAGCCTTGGCAGGATCCCACATTCCAGGACCAAGCAAAAAAGGACATTTTATGTGATTCGGCATAGGGAATAAGCTGACTGACATATCCGGTTGAACAATCATATTCACCAAATTCAGTTATCATAATCGGGTACGTTCCTAAAAGATTACCAAAAGCAGCAGGCCAAGTTGCCGGCGCTTTATTCGGGTAATCCCATGGGTGGGTAGAAAACATAATATTAGTTCGTGTAAAGCGGTACTGCGGATTATCGATCATCGATAAATCGAATCCATAATTTATACCATCCAAAATAATAACCGCGCCGGTATTTGCGCGAATAGTTTCTACTAATTGCTTCATACCCTCTGCCAAATATGTTCCATGAACTAATTTGGGCATGCCCGCGCTGATAGTATCATTTGCAGCAGTAATTGTTATTGTTCCGCCATTAAACCACTGTTGAAATGTAATATCATGCGGCTCGCTGAACGGTTCAAACAATACATCGGTATCATTGCCAAAATCCGCGGAAATACTATCCCAAAAAGTGTCATCCTTAGATGCGTCCGGAAGCGGATATTGGCTGCCGCCGGCAGAATTCGGGTCATTAAACGGCGCATTCCACTGCAGCGCCAATACAACATATAATCCGGCAGATTCTGCGTTGCTTACTGCTTTCTGTACCGTTGCTTGATATGTTGGGCAGCTGCCAAAAGGATCCAGCCATAATTGGGAGGAAAGCGTTATTCTTACCGCATTCATGCCCCAGCTTTTCATGGCTAAAAAATCTTGGTATTGAAAATGTCCATCGCCTTGGCAGCTATATTCCAGTGAAGATCGTGTTGCGCCAATGAGTGTAAGCGGTGTATGGTCGGGTCCGACAACTAATTGCGCATCAACAATTTGGGGTTCGGGCAAAACCTGTGGATTGGGTACAGGAATACCAGAATTATCTATGTTTGCAGTTGAATTACCTGAAACAGGAAGCGTTGGGAACACCGTTGGAGTTAATTGCGATTCATAGGATTGCCCGGCTTTGATAAGCGCTTTTGTTGAACGTGTTAAGCCGATTCCAATAAAACTTACAATAAGAATCAGCGCGATAATCGCAGAAATTCCCATCCACTTCACATTATTTTTTCGCATATATACATCTTTCACACATAATAAGTTAGGTAACTAAATGTTCGCATTCACAATTTTCGCATGCGCTGCAGTAGCCCAATTGCCCCAAAAACCACTTTTACCGGCATCCATCCGGCGTTTCCGGATAATATATTATGCTGCCGCTTTGCGCCGTTTCGATAAAAATATTACTTGTTATCCATATAGCATACGTATTATAGCATGAAGGCTTGGTTCATACACTGTTTTATTCAAAAGCAGTAAAAATATTTTTTGTTTGACACTTGGCTGTTTCCTTGTTATATTTCATAGTACATTTATCAATTATGTGCTTCTTTTTATTCAGATAAACAGAACAAAATAGAGAGCATATTTTGCCAAAGACAAAGTATGCATTCACTCCAATTTATGATGTGTGGGGCGCGTAACAAGCGCGGAGAGAGAATATGTGGAGAAAAAATAATCTGAAGAATACTCAGGAAACGCCAACGGTTGCGGTAGCGGCAGTGCAAATTCCGCTTACGGAACAACAGGCAGGAGACGTACAGTATTTTACAGATTGGTTGCGGCAAAACGCACAAATGCGAGACGAATACGCAGATAACGCCAAAGCCGAGCAATACCGCGAAAAAGCAATGTCACCAACTTGGTCTAAAGGTAAAATTATCTACCCTTTTTGTGAACTGCATCATACCTATAATGCCATTACCGTTGCTACCCCTTTAGAAATACTAGCGCTTTTAGGACTTTTGCTGGTTTGGGGAATTGGCCTATACTTTTGGGGCATTCCAACATTAATTATTACCATGGTGGTTGTAACTTTTTATTATTTCATTATTATGGGCATGATGTTCCGCTTAATGCTGCGCGCCATTGAAACACAACCTGCCGAAAAAATTGATAACGTTGTTGTGAAATCCATTAAAAGCAGTGATTGGCCTAAATATACTATCTTATGCCCGTTATACCATGAAGTTGTTATTATCGATCAGTTTGCCGCCGCGATGAATGCGCTCGACTATCCTACGGATAAATTGCAGATTTTGTTCTTAACTGAAGAAGACGATCATGAAACGCGCCAAGCCATCCTTAATAAACATCTACCAAAGCATTTTTCCATAATAACCGTGCCGGCCGGCGAACCCAAAACCAAGCCACGCGCCTGCAATTATGGCTTGGCAATTGCCGAAGGGGAATATGTGGTTATTTATGACGCCGAAGATATCCCGGATCCGCTGCAATTAAAAAAAGCCGTACTTACCTTTGCCAGTAAAGAACCCGATATCGCCTGCGTTCAGGCGCAATTGCACTTCTATAATTCCCGCCAGAACATACTTACTCGCTGGTTTTCTCTGGAATATCTCTTGTGGTTCGATATGGTTTTGCCAGGCATGCAAGCTGGCCGGCTTAGTCTGCCCCTCGGCGGCACTTCCAACCACTTTCGCACCGATATTTTGCGCAGACTTGGCGCATGGGATCCTTTTAACGTAACGGAAGATTGCGATTTAGGATTGCGTTTGGCAGGCATGAAAATGCGGACTGCAGTAGTAGATTCGGTAACCGAAGAAGAAGCCAACCCACAGTTAAAAAACTGGATTCGGCAGCGTTCCCGTTGGATAAAAGGGTATTTGCAAACCTATTTAGTGCACATGCGCAATCCATGGCGCTTTTTCAAGCCCCAAAATTTCCGCGAATTTTTCTCACTGCAATTTATTATCGGCGGTACCCCCGCTACCTTTTTCTTGAACCCTTTAATGTGGTCGTTATTTGCTTTATACGTGTATTTACGCCCGGTAATTGAAGGCGCGTTTCATATTTTGTATCCTGCGCCATCCTTTTATGTGGGCACTGTATCCCTGATATTCGGCAATATTTTATATATTTATATCTATTTAATTGCCGCGGCCAAACGAGAGCAATATCATCTGATGTATTTTGCAATTTTAATGCCGATTTATTGGGCGCTGCTCAGCGTTGCCGCTATGATGGCGCTGTATCAGCTTATTACCAAGCCGCATCATTGGGAAAAAACAAACCATGGGCTGCATTTAAAATATATGAACGCGAAAAACGCCGTTAAGGAACACAGTGCTGTACAGGTTGCGGGAGAATAACAATACACCGCAATGTTTTCGGCAAATAAATTTGCGTAACTCACCTGCGAGGCAATCACAACAAGAAAAATGAAAACGACGGAATAGGGTAATGACAACTGGAAAATTAACTGTGCTTGAAATGCCAAAAGTGCACGCCACAACTAAAGAACGCCGCAAACGCACAACGGCGCATCCGCTTTGGGGAGATACATGGTTTATTGCAATAATTATTGTTTCTATCATTGCCAGTATATCGGCGTGGTGGTATTTTTTCAGCCAAGGTGATGTTTTGCTCTATAACGACGCAGGATCGCATTTAATTCTTGCTCGGCGTGTTATAGATTCTCCAACACCGGGATTAGCGCAGTTAGGCGGCGTATGGCTGCCGCTGCCGCATTTAATTATGATCCCCTTGATTTGGAGTGATTATTTATGGCGCACCGGATTAGCAGGCAGTTTTACCTCAATGCCGCTCTACACTATTACCGCTATATATCTCTATCAATCAGCAAAACGATTGACCCATAACGGCATGGCCAGTTTCATTGGCACATTGATATTCGTTCTCAATCCGAATATTTTATATTTGCAATCCACGCCGCTATCCGAATTGACGCTTTTTGCCACTATGACGATTACGTGCTATTACTTTTTAGTGTGGACCCAGACTGATGATCTTGCCGATTTAGTAAAATCGGCGGCAGCGGCGTTTTTTATGTGCATCGCCCGCTATGATGGCTGGGCAATTTTTATGGCGTGTATCACATTTATTGTAGTAATTGGCCTATTACGCAAGCACTCAGCGCAAAAAATTTTTGCTCATACAATCATTTTCGGCTGGCTAGGCGGCCTTTCCATTATGTTGTGGTTTATGTGGAATAAAATTATTTTTGGCAGTTTTCTCTATTTTCAAAACGGACCTTACTCCGCGCAAACACAACAAGCGGTTGCCATTAAAGACAATACGGATAGAACATATCATAGCGTGTGGTATGCGTTTCACGATTACACCGCTATTACACTGGAAAGCATTGGCCCAATCGTTTTTGCCATTGCAATATTGGGATTACTACTATATTTGATTAAAGGCCGATTTCGTCCCGAGGTATGGGGAGCCGGATTATTTCTGGTTCCGTTTGCATTTTACGTGCTATCACTATATACCGGCCAAGCGCTTATTTATGCGCCTCATGCAGCCCCAAATATTGTTAATGATGTGTGGTTTAATGATCGCTATGGCAGCGGCATGGCAATAACCGCATCAATTTATGCAGCAAGTTTTATCAATGTATTTAAAATATATTTCAAACCCATATTCATTGCGCTTATTGTCGTTCAAAGCATACTCACATTCCATGGTGGTGTTTTAACGGTTCAGGATGGCCAATTTGGTGTTTCTTGCTACAGTCCATCTATTATTCCCTTCTTTTTAGCGGCTCACTATGACACCGGATATATTCTGAATGACAATTATACTACGGGCATTAATTTTTCAGACGCCACACCATATGTTTCATTGAGCGATGTTGTATACCAAGGATCAGGAAAATTATGGTACGAATCTTTGGCAGATCCAGCAAAATATGTGGATTGGATTATTGTCAGCCCTAGTGATCTTGTATCACGTTACATCGATATTAACAGCGCCAGTTTTAATTCGGAATATCAATTGATGATTACCGATCCGCAAAGTGGTGTTATGCTCTACCGGTTAAGAAATCTGCCGGCGTTGCCTAATCGCAACATCCAAATAACTAACATACAGGCATTTAGCAAATGCGGCACAGTGCCATTATTAAAGCAAACAGGAAATAAATAGATGAAGTCCCAAAATACCATAAAGACCGTAGTAGTAGTTGTTACAACTATTGGTTTACTTGCAGTTATCGGAGTAGCATTCAATTATTTTATCTTTCATCCTAGCAAAACTTCCGCCATGTCGGCAGAGTTATCTGTTACACCACCAATTTCGGGTTCTGATTGGACCAGTTTTTTAGGTGATGCGCAAAACACTAATTATAACAGTATGGAAAAAACTCTTTCACCGACCACAATTTCAGCCAATTTGGCTTTGGAAGAAGTTATTAACACTACACAAGGTGCGCAATTTCAAGACGCTATTTCAAACCAAATTCTGGCAGTGAATGGTATACTTTATTTCGGAAACTGGAATGGTTATTTTTATGCCGTAAATGAAGTAACTAAGAAAATAGTTTGGCAGCAATTTATGGGGGCCAAACTTCAACCGTTGTGCTGGCCATATACCACCGGTGTTTCATCAAACCCAACTTACGTTAATAATACTATTTATGTTGGCGGCGGCGATGGATATCTTTATGCGTTAAACGCGAAAACCGGCTCTGTTATTTGGAAAACATTTATAGCAATTGTTCCCAATGAATTTCTATGGGGATCTCCTGTCGTCGGCAATGGCCATGTATATATTGGTGTCTCATCTTACGGAGACTGCCCGTTAGTGCGCGGCAAGGTGGATATGCTTAGCCAAGCAACCGGAGCATTGCAAGCAACGCACTATACTGCCAGCGCAAGTGAAATTGGAGACAGCATTTGGTCTAAACCACTGCTGCTACCATCTTTAGGGTTAGTTGTATACAATACCGGAAATGGCGCAAATGATGCTCCGGAAAATTCTGCAATTGTGGCGCTGAATTGGAATACATTGCAGCCTGTGTGGATCTGGCAGCCGCCATTGAGCGCGCTGCAAGGAGGTGATTTTGATTTTGGCGCATCTCCGCTCGCAATTGAAAACGGCTATCATAATATGCCAATCGTTTTTGGCCACGATAAAAATGGATTTTTATATGCAATATCGGTAAACTCCAATTCCGCAAAACTATTGTGGAGCTTAAAAATATCTGATGGCGGCAGCGGCCCGGAGCATGGCAATGGGGATATTTCTTCGGGAATGTTTGATGGTCAATATGTGTATTACGCTACTTCCAGATTAGATGTTAAAGGCAAAGATTATTCCAGCGCTATTTATAAAATTGTGCCCGCAACCGGCCAAATTATGTGGAGAACACTTATTCAAAACAGTTTTCCGCTAGGCGCAATTACCGGCGCAAACGGTTTTTTGGTTACCGGGAACTCTCAAACAACCGCAGAAGGATATTTGGGATATTTTTCAATAGTAAATACTCAAAATGGCGCAATACTCTATACTGAACAACTCAGCGCCGGTATTTTGGGATCTCCGTCAATAGCCGACGGACAAATTATTATTCCAACACTAGATGGCAACATCTATATTTTTGGACTGGCCAATCCAGCGTATCAATCCGGCGCAGTGATAAATGGTAAAATAAATCCGGTGTGGAATATGCAAGGCGCTCAAACTGGTGTGCAAGTTGCCCAACAAGGTGTTACTATTCCCTATAGCAATACAGTTGCAACAATTACAAGTCAGAATTATCTGAATCGTATCAATGTTTCGGGGAATTTCTCTGTTTCGGCAAAGATTCAATTAAATTCAGCCGGTGTGGGAGAACAAGGCGCTATTATTCTTTCACAAGACCCCAACGATTATCTTACTTTTGGGTTATACTGCTACCAAAGCGGCAAAGGACATTATGTAATTACAACGCATCAATTTAATAAGCCGGAGCAAATTATTACATATCCGCTTTCCGTTGATCTGGATGATCCTGCTTATTTTAATGTAGTAGAAATTGGAACTACAATATATGGATACGCTAGTTTAAATGGGATTCAGTGGGATCTTGCGGGAACAGTAACTCTGCCAATTCTGCCATCTTATGTTGGAGTAGGAGCTTTTCACAATGATCCTACCCCTGTTAGCGGAACGGCAGCATTTGATACGATTATATTAAGGCAGTTATAATGAAACAAGTTTTTGAAATGTGGTGGCAATTGTGGAAAGGGAACAATCGGCAATGTTTCAAACACCAAGGAATGAACCGATGATGCTTGATGAATCACCATTGGATGATACATTGCGGCAAAAAGCCTTTCGGGTTTATTTAGATGAAGAAACGCTTTCTGTGCATTCATCCGGCGTTAAACTCAATCAACGACGGATGAAGATATTGTATACATGCTTATTTCTCACGCTTTTCATTGGATTTTTGGCCACATTTTATGTGATTTTGCCTAAGTTTCATGTTCCGGTAACGTATTGGGGTAAGTATATTTTGCTGATTGAGGCAGCAGCGTTTCTTGCTTTTACAATAACATGCGCCGGAAAATTTGCGCATATCCGCACGTTGCGTATCGCAAATCGGTTAAAAGACGCACAATGGCCCAGGATAACTTTTTTCAGTGTATTTGCGCTGATTAGCACAACCGGACTTTCTGTTGCGGTATATCAAAAGCATATTGTGCTGCAAACCGCAGCGTTTATGCTGGTTTTATTATTATTTTTATGGTTTCTAGAGATTTATCTTGTATGGCTTGTGCAGTTTACTTTTTTAGCAGATACTTTGTCTCCTGAAACTGCTATCAACTATACTTCGCGATATCCTCAAGGATTAAGCATTGTTGTGCCGGTATATAATGAGGTAGCTTCTGTTGGAAAACTGCTGCGCAGAATTGACGAGGTTATGAAGTATATTCAGTACCCATATGAAGTTATTATTGTCGATGACCATTCTACCGATGGCACAGTCGCAATTGCTAGCCAAGTAAAAGATGAATATCATGTTCCTGCAACAATTGTAACGAAACACGGGAAAAAAGGCAAATCATTTTCGTTGCTTGAAGGTTATGCGTTAGCGCAGTATGCGGTTTTGGGAATGATTGACGGCGATTTGGAATATTTGCCGGAATCTTTTCCCAAAATGCTGCAAAAATTAGCTGTTAGCCATATAGTAGTTGGAGATCGCCGCGGCCGCTATAAAAGAAGCAGCATACGCACATATCTTTCTTCCCTGTTTAATGAAATTATTTGCAATTGGGGATTTCAACTGCCTTATGACGTGCAATCAGGCATTAAAGTTTTTTACCACGATGTGTATGATAAGATTGCAACTCACCCGGGCAAATGGAGCTTCGATTTGGATTTTTTAGCCCAAGCTGAAGCGCAGAATTATCGCATCAGTCAATGCAATGTTGGGTTTGATCCGCGCAGAAGCGGCATGAGCAAAGTAATTCCCTATAAAGTTGCGATTGAGCTTTTGCTTCATGCCGTCCAGTTAAAATTTAGAATTACGTGGTGTTCGGCGCAACAAATTGTTTTGCATCTTTTTCATATGCAAAAGAGTTGAATGCGCCGCGCCGGCGCTAACAGAATTGTATATTTTAAAGCGGACTTAGCGCCGAAACCGATATATAACATCTTCCTGATAAAACATTCACAATATCTTTATACCATTGATTTAATATGAATTATATGAAAACCAAAACGTAACTTCTCAGGGGTATTCAGTAAATCGCTAGTGGGACCAGATACAATTAACGTAAAAGATACTGCGCGGCATAGGTAGCAAGGCGGCAAAGGCGACCGCAAAACGAACACCACATGATGATATCTTTAACAATTAAAGAGGGACAAGATATATTTGCGTAATCAGGGATACGTAAGGGGCGGATGCCCCTTGCGCGGGGATTGGGGCGCCTCCCAAAAATCTCTTTTTATTTTATTTTCCGAAGGGAAATATTGGTAGCCGAGCAGCAAGGGCGACCGCAAGGGTCGCCCCTACCGGATTGCATGGCCTCAGGTGTGACCGTGCGGCGTATGCTCTAAAACAAACGATATGTGGCGGCGCTTGTGTTTCGGAGCGGTGTAGGCGCCAAGGTGGCCCCGAAACGAACACCACACGATGAATCGTGTGGCTTGTTTCCCCACCTCTATCCATATGTACCGTGCAGTGTTTCATTTTTTATAAAAAGAATAAACATGCATATTCTTGCCATATTGTATTAGAAAGTGTTTGAATGTTGTTATGGGAGATATTGTGATGTTTTCTTCTGAAGAAAAAAACCTTGAAGATATTGATTTTATTGTGGACATTCCAAAGGACGATTCTTTGAAATATTCTAAGCTGCTACAGAAAATTACTGCCGGCGCCACTGCACTGAGCCATGGAAATATTTGGCAGGCGCAACGCAGTTTAGCAGAAGCTGCAGCAGTCCTTCCTTCTTCAGTTCAAACAGCAATTGACACCACTAATCCATTTAATGTACGGAGATCTTCCGGTAAAAAAGCGGCTAAATCTGCGGTAAAAGCTATCGACACACTAAAACGGTCGTATGTTGTGGTACTGGAAAGCTTGGAATATGCCGCAGAAGAAGCGAACGGCCAATGTATTGACAGAGCCGCGCTGAAACATTTTAAAGCAATTTTGCAAAATATTCCTACAGATATCATGCGATTTATTTCGGTTGTAAGCTGGGAAAATATAACGGTGATATTGCCGGCGTATAATGAGGAAGCCATAATAGAAGAGACGATTCAGCAGGTATTAGACGCATCGGCAAAATTTTGTCCTAATATGGAAATAATTATTGTTGATGACGGCAGTAAAGATTTAACCGGCGAGATCGCTGAGAAATTAACGTTGCAAGACGCAACCATAACAGCGCTGCACAACAGACCCAATAAAGGATATGGCGGCGCACTGTTAACCGGATTTGCCGGCGCGCATGGCGATTTGCTCTTTTTTATGGATAGTGACGGGCAATTCGATATTCATGAAATTGCCATTTTCTTAAAATTGCATATCCGTTATTCAAACGCTGCTATTATTGGATTTCGTGCGCCGCGCCGGGACCCATTTATGCGCAAACTAAACGCTTGGGGATGGAAACAAGCCGCTAAAGTTGTAATTGGGTTGCGTGGCATTCGCGATGTAGACTGCGCCTTTAAATTATTTCCCGCGGCAGTTATACGCAAGTGCGCCATCGAATCACAGGGGGCAACCATAAACGCTGAAATGCTGCGCAAAATACAGAAAATGAATATCCCCATTTTACAAATTCCCGTTACCCATTTGCCGCGCACCAAAGGATCCCCTACCGGCGCCAAAATTCCAGTGATTATTCGCGCATTTCAAGAATTGCTTGCTTTGCGGAAAAAAATACAGCAATTTCAATAACAGCAGCGTAATTTTTCCGCAGGTGTACGCCTCCTACCGGATTGCAATGCTTCATGTGTGACCGCGCAGTGTACATAACCAGGGATACGTAAGGGGCGGATGCCCCTTGCGCGGGGATTGGGGTGTCCCCAAAAAATTATTATTTTAAACACTATTCCCAAAGCAATATTGGTAGCCGGGCAGCAAGGGCGACCGCAAGGGGCGCCCCTACCGGATTGCATGGCCTCAGGTGTGACCGTGCGGCGTATGCTCTAAAACAAACGATATGCGGCGGCGCTTGTGCTTCGGAGCGGCGTTAGTGGTCGGGTGGCCCCGAAACGAACACCACACGATGATGAACTTTCACTTTTAACCTAAGTTCCCGAAAAGTCTAACGAGGAAAGAAGGAAAACCCCTGAGAAGAAGGGAGTTTCGGGTCTTTTTTCATTGACAATATCCTCGTTATATATTATAATATATAACGAGGAG
>JAJYBV010000134.1 GCA_021778805.1 Chloroflexota bacterium
CAAAATCTCTTTTATGAAAATCTTTCACAGGGCAATATTGATTGCCGAGTGGCAAGGGCGACCGCAAGGGTCGCCCCTACCGGATTGCATTGCCTCAATGTGTACCGTGCGGCGTATGCTCTAAAATAAACGATGTGTGGCGGCGTTTGTGCTTCGGAGCGGTGTAGGCGCCAAGGTGGCCACAAAACGAACACCACACGATGAATCGTGTGGCTTGTTTCCCCACCTCCACCCATGTGTTCCGTGCAGTGTTTGTTCAACAACAGGCGCTATAGGGCGCTCAATGTACTCTGCTCTGTTGATCTTCATCCTAATGAAAATATCAAAGACCATATGCTGCTACGCTGGGAAAATAGAGCTGAGATTTGAGGCTATGCCGCGCGCTTTGATATGATGACAAATGAATAAAATGAGAAGCGCGTGGCGCTCTCAATTGAATATCCAGCAAATGGAAATAAGGATCTGAAAGATGCAGGACAATATACCGTTTCGTGTAAGCTGCTCTACCGGCACACTCTATCATCTGCCATTAAAGCTGGCGTTTTCGATTATCAAGCAAGCCGGTTTTGATGGAGTGGAAATAGACGCTTCACCGGAATTGCTTATCCGTGGCGCGGCATATGCGAAAAAACTTGCGCGCGAATTCAATCTGCCAATTTACACATTTCATCCGCCGCTTTACCCGTTCCCAGGTTGGCCAAAAGCGCAAACGGAAAGAATTCTTGCTGTAGCCCGTTTTGCGCAGGATTTGGACTGCGAATCTTTTGTTATTCATGCGCCAAAGTCATATTCATTGGCAACACCCCGCGCCAAACAATATCTAAACGGCGTACATTTGGGAGTGGCGTTTGCCGAACAGCATCAATTGAAGTTTGGCTTAGAAACTGCACAAAAGCCGGTGAAAAAAAAGCCGCGGCTGTTTGATTCGCTGGATTATTTTATTGATTTTACTGATAAAAATAAGTTAAGCGTGGTTTATGACACCGGCCATTCCGGCGCAAGCGGCGAGGATTTTGTTCGCTCTGCGCAATACATCGGCGGCCGGCTGTGTAATGTGCATTTCAACGATGTTTTCATTGAATCGCCGCAGCGCAAAGCTAAAACACACTTAGCGCCGGGAAAAGGAAATTGCGGCGATTTAGCTGCGTTTCTGCGCGAACTTGCCCGCCAACATTATACCGGGCCGGTAACATACGAACTTTCTCCCTTCGAGGCAGGTTTGGGAATACCCCAGATTGCCATACAAAAATTGCGCGATGCGCGATCGTTTGTACAAAAAGCTTTTGATTCAGGCAGCAACACATAGGGAATTGGCGCCGAATATGCGGTTATGGTGGTGTATCCATGGATGGAGAGCAGGCGCGTATAGCTTTAAATGCATTGATTGCGTTTATTATTATGGTTATCAGTAATACTTTACGCGCCATTTTCTTTTTTTCAGCAAACCTATTTTATGCCCCCGGAGCCAATATGTGTTAAATGAACAGCAGTTATCATTTCTGCCGGCAGATCCCTCCGAACAAGTAACCGAAAATCCATCCGGAAAAACACCGGCTAAGAAAAATTTCTATCCGGCGCCATCCGCTTATTCTGTTCCGGATGATCTTCCGGTTATGAATTTAAATGAAGACCCCGACAGGCCATTTTGGGTGGCGTGGAATAAGGTTAGCGGCATTGGCGGCGCGCGTTTTGAAAAATTGCTGCAATATTTTGGTTCCGCGGAATCCGCGTGGGATGCTTCGGCAAAAGAACTGCGCGACGCCGGGTTAGATGAAAAACTTGCGGCGGATATTGTTGTTCAACGGCAAAAAATTCATCCTGAAAATGAAATACAAAGGCTTGCCAAAGCCCGCGCCGCCGCGATTACCCTGCGAGATAAAGCATATCCATATTTGCTGCGCAATATACCAAATCCGCCGTTTGTGCTGTATGTGCGCGGCGAATTAACCGCGGCGGATGACCTTGCTATTGCGATCGTTGGCACCCGCAAAATTACCAGCTATGGGCGCATGGTTACTACCCAAATTACTAAAGATTTAGCCGAACGAGGCGTAACTATTGTTAGCGGATTAGCGCGCGGCGTGGATATGGCGGCGCACACCGCAGCGCTGGAAGCCGGCGGCCGCACCATCGCTGTGCTGGGCTGCGGTGTGGATATTGTATACCCGCCGGAACATGCGCACTTGGCCGCAAAAATTGTTGAACATGGAGCCATTGTCAGCGAGTTTTCTTTGGGCGCGCCACCCGAAGCAGGCAATTTTCCGGCGCGCAACCGTATCATCAGCGGGTTATGCAGCGCATCCATTATTACCGAGGCGCCGGAACGCAGCGGCGCTTTAATTACCGCCGATTTCGCACGCGAACACGGCCGAGAAGTTATGGCCGTGCCCGGTTCTATTTTTAACGAACGCAGTCGCGGCTGTTTAACCCAAATTCAAAATGGCGCACACTGCGTTACTTCGGCGCAAGATGTAATTCAACATCTCAATGATTTTTTGCTGCCGGAACAAATTGTGATGCGCGAAATTGCCCCCATAGATGATTTTGAAGCCGGAATTTTGCAAATTATCGCCAATCAGGCGCTGCACATTGATGAGATTTGCCGGCTGGCTAATTCCCCGATTTCTGCAATTTCCGGATCACTGATGATGTTGGAAATTAAAGGAATGGCGCGCAATTTAGGCGGTATGGTTTACACGAAAGTTTGATATAATATCCATGAATTAACCAATACTGTTAGTCCTTTGCTTGCTTGATATTTCGAATGATTGTTTCAGCTGCTTTCCGGAATGCGCCGCCGCTGTTTCTTTTCTACTCTACAAGTTTCCGGTGAGAGTAAGCAATTCGCCTAACTATATAACATTTTCCTGCTACATTTATTGCAGGAACAAGGTGGTTTTGTGGATTCTAATCTGATTGACGGCACTTCACTGCCAAACGGCGAAGCCAGCGCACGCCGCGCCTTAACAACTTTTTTGGCAAAAGCAGACACATCTCAGCATCGTTTTGATTGGCGAACTTTAGTTGAACGCATGCGCCCCGGTGAGAATGATCCTTGGCAGCAAGAGCAAAAAATACGAGTAGAACGCGCGATAAAAGAGCTTAATGATTGGACAGAGCGCATGGGGATACCGTATCGGCACCAAGAAGCCAGTGCGCTGTTTGGAGTTTGTTCGTCCCCTAATGAAGCGTCTTGGCCGGATATTATGTTGTTGGTAAAATATATTTATTGGGTATATGCCTTTGATTCTTTTACTGATGATCCGCAGTATACCAACCTTGCCGAAACAACTTCCCAACAGGCGCAAGACCGCATGAGCCGGTATTTGGCGCATATGTTTAATCGCGTTTTGCAGATTGTTGAACCGTATCATCTGCGGAAACTCAATTTCTATATTTCTGAAAACGGTTTGCGCCCCGAAGATATTCCACCAGAGTGCGCTGCTTTGCGCCGCGGGTTAGATAATATTTTTGATGAATTACCGGAACATTGGCGTGATGTTCCTATTTTGCCTAATAATAATAGATATCGCTATTGGCTGTTTGCGTATGAATTTGCTCGCTGCGCCGGCGCCATTCGCTTGGAGTTTACTTGGGATTGCGTGATGCACGAAGGGAAAAAACTGCGTCACCTTCCCAAATTTCCAAAATATATCAGCAGCGCAAAATTTTCTGTAGGTGTGCCGCTGACCGCGGCGTTAATTTGCACGCTGGAAAAAAATCCCCAGCGCATATGGAAACGCGGATTCCCTTGTTCCGCTAACGGCGGCAGGGTTGTGCGGCTGGCAAATGATTTGAATTTATTTGAAAAAGATCAGCGCTCAAATCATTTTAATTCTATTTTTATTGCCGGAACCGCCGGCGGAGCCAATAGAAAAGGTTCAGCGGAGATGACGCAGGAAGAGATATTGCAGGCGCGGCTGGTGACACGGAAACATCTTGACGCCGCAATCAATGATTTTGGCGATACGATGTATTTGCTGGATGATGGCCCGATGTCTTTTGTGCTGCGATATTCCGTTGCGTTTGCGCTGGCGGTATATGGAGACGGCAGAGTTTATACGGCAAAGAAAGCGTAAAATCAGCCGCCGGCTGAGAAAATGGTTGGTTGGAGCAATGTTATTGGGGGGCATCCAGCCAACCGCGCCAAAAACCGGCGCCCCAGCTGATATGCATGACGGGAAACGCCAGCGCCGCGGGGAAAATGAGCCATGGCTGATTGCGCGGAACGGCCCGAAAGGCAAAGAACAGCGCCAGCAATAGATACAGGGCAATAACACTAAGCCAAAGGAAAGCAAATATATGCCCTAAAAAAATCATGAAGAAGCCGGGCAGAAGCCAAAGGGTAAATAATGGCGCAATTAATTGGCGAATGCGCAAAGAAGCGGGATTTTGGCGCAGCATGGCGCATTTGCCGCGGCCATATGCAAAATATTGCCGGAAAAGCGCGCCAAAGGATTGCCGGCTGTAGTAGACCGATGTGATGGTAGGTGAAAAGTAGATTTTGCCGCCATTTTTGCGTAAGCGATAGTTATATTCATAATCCTCATTGGCGCGCAGCGCTTCATTGAATAATCCGGTTTTTGTGATTGCTTCGCGTTTCCACGCTCCCATATATACCGTATCGGTAAATTGCGCCGCGCGGCCGCTGTGAAACGCCCCCGGCACCGCAAACGGTGTTTTGGCGGCGCAAGCAATTGCTTTGCCAACCGCTGTTATTCCTTGAGGCGCAATCGCCCCTCCAACCATATCGGCGCCGCTTTCGCGCAGCGCTTGCACGCAAGATTGAATATAATTCGGCGCAATCATTGTGTGGCCGTCTACCCGAACGATGATATCGCCTTTGGCGCGCTGCAATAAGATATTTATGCCGCTAGCCTGTTTCTTTTTTGTGTTTTCTACAATATATACGCGGTTGGCGCCGGCTGTTTGGCGAATAATTTCTACAGTGCGATCACTGCTGCCGCCATCCGCGACTAAAATTTCCATTTTCTCTGGCGGATATTGCTGCTGCAGCGCGGCGTTCAAGCAATTGGCAATAAAATTTTCTTCATTGCGCACCGGTAAAATGACCGAAACAAACGGCAATTCCGATTGATTATCTGTGTTTAAAGCAGCGTTAGCAGTCAATTGATCCATGAGTGGTAATACAGCCTTGTAGATTATGAAATTTCTACTGTATTGTATTGCGAGATTTCATAATTTTGTCAAGTTGCGACTCAAATGTATCAAAGTCAATGGCTCCGCTGGCGTAGCGTTCACGTAAAATTTCTTCAGCGGTAAGTTTTTTAAACTGTTTTTGCGCAGATTTACGTCGTCGCCGCGCTATCAGCATAAATGGGGCGCTAATCAGCAGAGCGACAATTGCGGTGGGAATCAATATAGCGGCCGCCGCGGCCACTAATCCGATAATCATGCCAACTACAGCCAAAAACATAGCTAACCCTATCCCTGCCGCAACAATAATTGCGATAGGAATAAGTAACATGAATGGCCCGAAACGCCATCCGCGTGAATAATATGCATGGTGGTGGTAATGACCGTTGTAATGGTGGTGATAACTCATCAAAAATCCGCTCCTAAATATTTCGCAAAAAATATCTTATTACTAGCTATCATAACATATTCAAAAAGAAATTATCTGTATTTTGGTAACAAATTCTTTATTTTGTTTATAAAAGTGAAAACATCACTTTATTTTATTGAAGTTAATGATGGCATGGCGTTATGGTCTTTGATATTTTCATCAGGATGAAGATCAACTGAGCAGAGTACATTGAGTGCCCATTGTTGAACAAACACTGACCGGCTACACACGGGTGGAGGTGGGGAAACAAGCCACACGATTCATCGTGTGG
>JAJYBV010000135.1 GCA_021778805.1 Chloroflexota bacterium
ATGAGTTGGTCTCTTTCTGCCAACTGTTTTTCTAACTCTTCTACTCTTTGTTCCAGATTCATATTCTCATTATCGCACCTTTGTCAACCCTTGCTAGGCAGTTACGCAGTTTACCGAACAAATGAGTGAACTTATACCTATTTCGGTCAAGCCGACATTTGAAGAAAATCATCCCAAAATTACCGACCCGATTTTAACTCATGTTATTCAGTCGAAATATGCTTGGTTCACACTGGATATTAGAAGCGAATCACTCTTTTCGGGAAAAGAAATACCGGAAATTTGGGGAAATGCGCGTTCACTGCTTTGTGTTCCTTTGCTGCAGCCTAAATCGGTGTATTCGGCAAATAAATCTGAAATGGCGTACCAGCTAGACCAAATGGAAATTTTCGGTTTTCTGATTGCTGCGGCCGATGAACCGGGCCAAATTAGTGATATTGATGAATATATTCTTACGTTGTTCAGCCAAGTAATTATTTTCAGTTTGCAAAATAAAATCGCTATTAACAGGCAAAGCCAGGTTGTTCAGGAAATTAACCATGATTACACAAAAGCGCTGTCGTCTTTTAAAACAATGCTGCAAAACGCAGAGAAAAATCCAGCGGAATTAGATATTCATCAAGTAAACTCTATGGTAAACTTGCTTGATGGATTAGTAAATTGGATTATAAATCTGAATCAATCATCAATTAAAAGCAACGTTTATTTAGCTGTTCCAATCAAAGGTCTTTGGGATGCATTTAAAAATTCAATTGATATTTTTGCCGGATTGTTTCAACGAGAAATTATTTGGAACATTGATCCTGCAGCTATTGGCGACGATACGAAATATATTGAAAACCGCTGGAATATCATCACGTCTTGTTTATTTAAATATATTGAAAACGCGCTGAAATACAGCTCAGGTTCAGGGGATATTATAGTTCAAATTATGCTATCGACAGATGAAAATTTTAAAATAACTGTGCGTAATCCTTCACCCAAAATACCTCAAGAAAAAGCCGATTTGCTGTTTGAACAAAAACTGCCATCAGATTTAGAATCTTCTCGTACAGGTATCGGCTTGCCACAGGTAAAATTTTTAATTGAAAACCTTTCCGGAATTGTTAAGTATCAATTTATCTCTACAGCAAACCAAGTTGAATTTTCATTGGTTGTACCGCTAGAGCAACTGAAAGGAAGATAAGTTTATTATGCCAGGTTACATTATTTTTGTTGAAGATGAAGATTTTAGAGCACGTGAAATGGATCAAATGATTCAAAACATTATCCAAGACTACGCTCCACATCAGCAAAACCAAATAATTGTCCAAAGATTACATAATGTTGATGAACTGAAGAAAATGCATGCAGAACTGCCATTTGAATCCAAAATAATTTTTATCTTTGATTTGCTGATGGAGGGAGATAACCAGCCCAAACATCGTATAGACGCAGACGTAGCTTACATAATTCAGCAAAGAATATCTTATTCTTATTTCATTATTTATTCGATTTTTATGTTTCCGTATTATAGCACAGAGTTACAAAATGTCATCAATAAAATTACAGATTTTGGTATCTACGACCGTGTTATTCAGTTAGATCGATCGCAAGAACTAACATTAAAAGAATATATTATTAAGTTTATTCAAGAAATTGAATGAAATAAAAAGGAGCAACGACCATGCGTTTTTTACTTTGGAATATGCAAAAAGATGAACAAACTGCAATGCAGCAAAAAATTGAAAATTGCGCTGATACTTTGTTTAAGAAAAAACCGGATCTGCATTTTGATATTGTTCCTTTTAAAGACGAACAATATATTCAAGAACATACTGCTAAAAACTCAGGAGTCATCATCGTAAAAAGTGATGATCTTGCGTTTTTTCATACGCAGTTTTTTCATAACCTCATCCATAAAGCTATCGTTTCCAAAAAAGACATTAAACATAAAAATGAGCAGCCTTCTTCTATACAACTAGGGAATTGGCAGCTTATTATTTGGACCAGTCTTACCGAACAAGAACTGGTTCAACATAACAGCGTGTTTACTGCAAATTATTTTGTAAAATTTATCACTGAGCTAAATGATCCGCTCTTAAGCCGTGTCTTGCAAAAAGCGTTGTTTTTTGCAGATCTGCAGCCAAATACATTGCTGAAATGGGAATCTGCCGCAAAAAATTATCCAGATGATTTTTGCAAAGTTCTAGCCGAAATTCGTTCGAAAGACTCTGCAAATTTACGTAATGATTTATATATTGAAAAGCAAAAAATTTATGATAACATCAAGGATCATGCCGAAATGCAGTTGCAAGAAAAAGGTGATGAAGCGCTTTACGCCGCCGAACACTTGTGGAAAGATTGCTTTTTTCCGGCGCGCGGCGAAGATAGCTCTGTAACATGGTTGAGTTTTGAGGATATTTTAGATTCACTGCCAAAATTACTGATATACAGCAAAAAATTATTAATGTTTTGGCTGGACTTTAAATTGTATGCGCTTAGAGCAAAAATGAATAATTTTGTATTAAATCCTGGAGCAGATGTACAGGAGCATAACTTATCCAGCAAAGAAATTGAAAAATATTTTACAGAAACCGTAAAGCAATATATTACCATACAAAAAACATGGCATGCGGAATTGTCTCGCTTAGTGCGGCGCTTAGAAAATATCAACCCAACTTTGAATAAAGATATGACGATTTCGGCTACGGTGATAAAATCTATTAAAGATTTTCGCGATACATTATTTCGCATTTCTGATGAAGATATTAATCATGTTAAAAACCTGGCCCGCGAATTTGGACCGGATGGCTGGGAACATGAAAAAGAGCTGGGATGGGGCGCATTTACCGACGCTGCCTCGGAAGCGCTGTATTTCCAATATTTTTCCTTAAGCGCTGAACAAGCTCGCAAACAACACAAAAATCCTGTTAAAATGCTTTGGTATTTTATTTTATGGGCGTTTACCGGCTATGGTATAAAGCGTGAACGCTTTATATTTGCGAGCGGTGCAGTTTTACTGGGGTTTATTTTTGGGTACTGGTGGAATAGTTTCAGCGTTGGCTCCGGCGCTTGCGCAACCCATTACAGCATATTTAATGCATTCATTTTATCGTTAGAAAATCTTCAAGGATTTAATAATAACACCTATACCTGCGGCCATTTTACGGAATGGCTGGTCATTGCAGAGCCATTTGTTGGCTATTTCTTGTTGGCAACCCTTGCGGCGCTGCTGGCCGAAGAATTGATCAATTCCGAACGATAGCGCTACTCTGCTTGAAGGGTTACCCGTTTGTTGCTATAATGCTTGCAGCAACATATTCAAAGGAATCATTCATTTTATGCCTACCCCCGGATTGGAACAAATTCTTGATTATGCGCGCAGGCATGGGCTTTCTTCGGCTCCCGAAGCGCATATTACTTTGTTAAGCCACAGTTTCGACAGCGCCTTATACTCAATTGCCGAAACAAAAGACGCCGCCGAATATACAATTATCAAATATTTCGCGCCGGACCAAACAGACTTGACGCGGCGCGAAGCGGAAGGATTGCGTGTGTGCGGCGCTGTTGGGCTTGCCCCCGAGCTGCTGTCTTTTGATGATATTGGCGCAACCGTTGGCGGCCCTATTGTAGCGTATCGTGAACCGCGCGCGCGTTCATTGGGAGATACCCGCTTAACTGATGATCATGTCCGGCAATGGTCTTTTCTGCTTTTAACATTGCATCATCTTTCTGCCGCCAAAGTGCAGCACAATTCCGTTCTCAGCGCAACCCTCACCCAATGGTGGGAACGCCTGCAGCCGCTTTGGAATGAAACCCGCGCCGCATACAGCGATCCCGCATACGCACCCCTGATTGAAGGGTTAACACAATTGCGTTCGTATGTGGATGTGCATGTGCAGGCAAATAAAGATCTTTGGGTAAATGTGCCGCGCCGGCCTTGCCATGGCGACCCTATACCTGTAAACTTAATGGATACAGGGGAAAGATTGCTGTTAACTGATTGGGGCGGCTTTGGCCTTGGCGATATTGCCATGGAGATTGCGCGCGCCGCGGCGTTAGCTGCGCTGAATGAGGAAATTTCCAGTGAGCAATATGTGCAGCTGATGAACGATTATATCGCCGGAGCCTCCGATCTGAAAGACACTACGCTAGAGCAGCGCGTGCATATCTATGCTTCGGTATTTCCGTTTGGGTTTACTTTGTTTATGCTTACGTTTTTGGCCAGAATACAATCTGATGGCCCGGAAACTACATTGGTGGAAGATCCCGCTGTATATCGCGGCAGAGGTTTAATGGCGGTTGCCCGCAGTTTGGTTTGGATTCAAGATGCGCTGGGCCTGCAAGTTGTGGCCCCAAATGAAGCCTTAGCGCCTTTTGGGCAGATAACCATAGCGCGGTCGTAGATCCCAGTCATGAATGCTGGCCGAATAATGCAGTGAACACATCCTCGGTCAGCATTCCCTGCACCTCTATGCGCTTTTGTTTACCGGCAGTTCCGTGTGTAATGGCAATCCGCGATTTAGGAATGCGCAATTGTGCAGCCAACAGCGCACAAATTGCCTCATTCGCTTTTCCCTCGTGCGCAGCGGCGCGCACCCAAACATGCACACAGCCATCTTTTAAACTTACGGATTCTTTTGAGCTGCCGGGGTGCGCAATAATGCGCAGTTCCGCAATTAATTTATTCATAGCAACCGGTGATTTCTTTTTTTACAGCCTCATTTTGCGTGGAATTGGCGCTAAAAGCAAACCTCTTTGCAAAACCGAAAAATTTCGTATAATACAAAATATACTACAATTTTGGGCAGTATTATGCTGTTTGCAAGATTAGTTTAACAGTTCAGGATAAAATTGATGACACATAGTTTCGCTGCGGAATCCGATCGCAATAATTCTTTGTTACCACGCGCATTTTATGATCCTTTTAACGCTCAAAATAAGGCCGGTGTGCTGGCCGCTGTCTCTGAAAACAGATTGGAGCAAGGCCCGGCGTTTTCCGTGGCCGGGCCGTCGAATATTGCTTCGCTGGCTGGTATAACAGGTGGCGCGCTGGCGCTTTTAACGCTATTTGCAGCTGCCGCTTTAGCAATATCTGTAAATTTGTCGCGCTCCGGGGGCGCAGTTATTGAGCTGCAAGGCTTTGCTTTTCCCAGTTTTATTGGTATTAATATATTTACGGCATACGCTATGATATCTGGGCACAATACATTGCAGGCGCTTTTCATGCGTTTATTTGGCGGCGCGCCGGTTTTTACTCTTAACGAGGCTTATATTTTTACTTGGGATGCGCCGCAGCAAGGCTATTCGCGCAAAGCATTTATTATTATTATGTTGGCACCATTTGCAGTATCTCTGGTAATTTGGCTGTTGATTCTGTTATTGCTCCCCATGTTTGCGGGATATCTTCTTGCGCCGCTGGTTGTATCTGCCGCATTATTGGGGCCAGACGCATGGTTAGCCGCTGCCGCAGCCAGAACCGAACCATCTGCGGAAGTATTTGCTTTGCAAGCAAAGGCGTTTACTGCGTATCGCGCCAAATAGGGTTATAAATAGCTCTTCCAACAACAGCGCGCCGCTTGGCCACAAAAAAACGGGATACGGAAGGGGTATCCCCAAAATTATTATTTATAAACAACCACTACGCGGTACGCATGGGTGGATGAGGTGGGGAAACAAGCCACACGATTCATCGTGTGGTGTTCGTTTCGGGGCCACCTTGGCGCCTACACCGCTCCGAAGCACAAGCGCCGCCACATATCGTTTGTTTGAAACCATACACTGCACGGTACACATTGAGGCAATGCAATCCGGTAGGGGCGACCCTTGCGGTCGCCCTTGCTGCTCGGCTAC
>JAJYBV010000043.1 GCA_021778805.1 Chloroflexota bacterium
GGACCCCGACGCCGTTTGTGTGGAATGGCAAGCGACGACGCCGACGCGAACGGGCTCGCCTTCGGCGGTTGGGGGGATCAGGAGCCGCGATTGCACATGGCAAGTTATTTGCCAACTGACCCACTAGTATACCAGATAAACTTCAGATTTTCTTCAAGATTTCTTCAGGTTTTCTTCAGGTTTTCTTCAAGTTTCACTATAGACATCACATTCTCAGATCGCGCCAAAAATGACCAACTGAGAAGGTGAATTGGCTTTTCTGTATCCCTTTGCAATCTTTCTCTTGGTGCGGTTTTTATTTGTGACCTCTATAGTTACCGGAATGGCTATGGCAGAGATCCTGGCAAGCCATATACCGATTGGACCACGATGATCAGTGGTGTAGATAGTACAATTGCTCTGAATCCTAATGCATTTCCGGAAGGATTAAATCTTCCAGAAAATCCATATTTGCAGTTTTATGCAGCGCCTGGTATATATAATACCGAACTTGATGGTTTAATGCCAGGAGCTACCCATTTTGTAATTTATCCATATTTTTACTTGAATGGCTTAATTTTGGAAGACCATACTCCTTATTATGATCATGGGGGATATCTTGTTGACACGAACCAAAATTGGGACGCTTTTTCCACATATAGTAACAATAATGGTATAACATGGGCAACAACATTTACCAGACCGAATTCAATCCAAACCATGCTATATGCCATTCTTTCCACATATTGGTAGCTTTTTCCCTGCGCTTATTGTAAATTATCCGGCAGATAATAAAAATATCTGCCGGATTGGTTCACACAGCGTTCTTTTTATTGCAGGTGATTCGTTTGAAATACTAGTAGACAGAATCTATCATATATTTTATGTAACAGGAGTTTATGTATGAACCCATTTCGTTCACCCCTGCTTCGCGGGTACTTGCTGAGCATCCTTGGTCTCATCATGATACTTGTCTCCTATTTCCTGCCACCTTTTGAAGGAAGTTGCAATGAGATTTCTCCATGTGGACCTATCTCATCATCAGAATCTACTATATTATCATATTTTCAGTATATTCATACATATAATGATTTTTTTTTTGCAACCCGTATCATATTAGAATTAAATATTTATTTTATGGCAATCCTTTTTGTTCTGCTGGGGTGGTTTTATACTCGCTTTGAATCACGAACATTGCTAAATATTTTACTTATTATATGGGCAATCGGATTCATTGATTTTAGTGTATCTTCGCTATTATTATGGGGATTTATGGCCTATCCAATATTTGGGTTTTGGGGCATTGTGCTTGGGTATGGGATTCTTTTCTATGCATATACTATTTGGGGATGGCACGCAAAAACAAACAGGGATTCGTAAGGGGCGGATGCCCCTTGCGCGGAGTTTGGGGTGTCCCCCCAAAAAATATTGATAACTTGATGGCAAGGGCGACCGCAAGGGTCGCCCCTACCGGATTGCATTGCCCTCATGTGTGCCCGTGCGGTGTATGCTCTAAAATAAACGATATGTGGCGGCGCTTGCGCTTCGGAGCAGTGTAGGCGCCAAGGGTGGCCACAAAACGAACACCACACGATGAATCGTGTGGCTTGTCTCCTCTCCTCCACCCATATTGTGCCCGTGCGGTGATTAATAATATTGCTGCAATTGGTGTTTTTGTATCTTGTCAATACCCTGTTATATAGCTGCGGATTTCGGGCAGTTATTTTCCACTATCTGCCGGATTGGTTCACACACAGCGTTATTTTTATTGCAAGTGATTCGTTTGAAATACTAGCAAACAGAATCTACCGCATATTTTATGTAACAGGAGTTTATATATGAACCCATTCCGTTCACCCCTGCTTCGCGGGTACTTGCTAAGCATCCTTGGTCTCATCGTGATATTTGTCTCGTATTTCCTGCCACTTTTTGAAGGAAAATGCAATGAGTTTTCTCTATGCGGACTTGGACCATCTCTAAGAGATGAGGTAATTGCAATTTTTAAACATATATCTACACTTGACTCTTTCATTAATTTTTGCTTTCCTCTCTTTTTAATATTGACTCCTTTGCTTCTGGCGATTCTCTTAGTTCTGTTGGGGTGGTTCTATATTCGCCATAAATCTCGAAAACTACTGAATGCCTTGCTTATTATATGGACAATCGGTTTTATTGATTTTGCTTTATATTCATTGTTCATGCTGAATTTTATAGCCTATCCAATATTTGGGTTTTGGGGCATTATGCTTGGGTATGGGATCCTTTTTTATGCGTATACTATTTGGGGATGGCACGCAAAAACAAACGAGCAAACACCAGCGCAGAGCTGAGAGACGGGATGTTGGGCAGGGGCAACCGCCGTACCACAAACCAGGGATACGTAAGGGGCGGATGCCCCTTGCGCGGGGTTTGGGGCGCCTCCCAAAACATCTTTGTGGCAAATTGATTAAACCGGCTTTGCGAAATAAACAACCACAGCAATTGTCATAAATATCCCCAGCATTTGCGCGCCTTCAAACCATGTGGTTTCGCCATCCATGGTAATAATTTGATAGATATACGCAATCAAAGCGAAAACCGCAAGAATAAACAAACCAAACACTAAGTTAATATCAGGCAGTTGAATTAACGAAAATCGGCTGAGCAGCAAAATCAACGGACCAATTAGCAATGCTGCTTGAATGGCAGAGCCTGTTGTAATTGCCATTGAATTTTGTAAATCGTTATTCCACGCTTTCCGCACCGCGGTAGCAATATCCACCAATCCGGTAGCAATTGGCAGCACAATAAAACCGACAAAAAATGGGTTAAGTCCTAATCCCTCAATTAAACCGCCTTCTATGCTGTGCGCCATTTGGTCCAGCACATACACCGCGCCGGCTCCGCCGATAACCAGCAAACCAATTCGCCCGACTACATGGATAAAATGCTCATTTTCCGGTTTGTCAGTTGTGCGATTTTTAATACGGTTATTGCGTTCCTCACGCCGAGCCATTTCTTCATCCGGTAATGAGGCTAATTTATGCTCAATAATAACTTTCTGTTTTTTGCGATTGCTCACCACAGTGAGAGGGAATTTTACAATATTAAAAATCATGGCAAAAGGACTGATGACAATATAAAAGATCGCGACAAAAAAATTCTTCATAAAATTTGCCGGAGCCATAACATCAAATTTGACGCTGGCTTTCTTTTCTTTGCGTTTCAGATTCTCCAGCCGCAACTGCTCTTTATGCGCAAAATCTTCCTCTTCCTCTTCCTCCAGCATAATATCCAAATCATCAATTTGCGACTGAATTTCCGCTTGAGTATCTTCTTCAATATCTTTGTCGTTTGATCGGAGCACTGTGGGATTACGCAGCGCTTGGGTAATGGTAATTTGATCATTACTGATTAACACTTTGCGAACTGCGCGGAAAATCAGCTTCATAATGCTGTCTTCAACATCGTCATTCGTCTGTTTTTGCCGATCACCCAGTTTAAACAATGTCCATAACGTGTAGCTAACATAGATAAAAATTAAAATGAAAGAGATGATAACGCTTAAATTAGAAATGGTAGATGTGGGAACTTTATATTGCAGATTGTCTAAAAAACTGGGGCTGATGTTAAATCTATTTGCCAAAGTTGGCAGCGATAATATGATAACGGCAATTGCAATCAGTTCCGAGTCTTGGTTTGCCAACTCTTTACTAAAACGCATGCGCCCTTTGTGTTTATTAATATTAAATCCGCCAATAAATATGGAAAGGCCAAGATTAAACAGTATGCTGACTACAAAACTGCCGGCAATAGAAACCTGCACAATGCGAACTAAATCACTGCTGGAAGAGCCGGAATTTGCAATACTTAACGTTAAAATTGTCAAAATTAAAAATGCAATATTAGTAAATGTTGTATGCAGCAGCCCAGCCCGCAGCAGTGCGTTAAATCGATCGTTGCTGTGATGAAAATTGTGCTCATAATATTCTGTAACCTGTTCAATTAATGTTACCAGCGGAAATAGCGTTATAGCGCCGGAAATAAAATGAACCGCCTGCGCATATTCATCTGCCTGCGCTGCGGAAACTCCCGGAAACAGAAAATTAACAATTTGACTGGAAAAAAGAAAAATCGGTATAGATAATATGCCGAATGCTAGTCGTATATCTTTGTACCATGGCGTTTGCTGCTTATGTGCGGCTGTTTCGCCTTGATCAGAATTACGTGTCAGTGTTTTTGCTGGCTGCGTTCTGTTCACCAAATGTACTCCTGCATAAATTATTATAAAGCATTCACCCGGACAAGGTTCCCTTGTTTACACTATATCATGAGTAAATGGAAATGAAAATAGCGCATGAAACAATGTGATACGGTCAACGGTTTATCTGCCGCCTTATAATAAAATTGAGAGGCAACGTCGGCGCGCAACACCTTGCGTATTCCGTTCCTCTTGTTTTTCCCAGAAAATGAGCGGCGTTCTTGAAGCGAAGCAATTATAGAAAAGAGGTTTTGCTGTTTAATGGATGAGTTTTTTATTGGAGACAAAGATAAAGGCTGGGTAGAGGTTGTAGTAGAAATTCCGCGCGGAAGCCGGAATAAATATGAGTTTGACCACGACCGCGGCGTCTACCGGCTGGATCGTGTACTATATTCATCCGTACATTATCCGACAGATTACGGATTTATTCCGGGAACGCTTTCCGGCGATGGAGATCCATTGGATGCGCTGGTTATTGTAGATGAGCCAACGTTTACCGGATGCCATTTACGCGCGCGGCCGGTTGGCACACTTACAATGATTGATGAAAAAGGCACGGATGAAAAAATATTGGCGGTTCCGTTTGATGACCCCCGATATGCACAAATGCTGGATTTAACAGATATTCCACCGCATTGGCCGCTGGAAATTGCCGCATTTTTCCGCACGTATAAAGAATTGCAAGGAGTTCAAACCGAGGTGCGCGATTGGTTTCACGCCGAGGAAGCATGGAAAATCATCGATGAATGCATTCAGCGTTTTAAAAACAAATAATGTGCGCATAACGCTAACTTTGCCCTGCAATAATTATCATGAAAAACGGCATGAAATATCGTACCAATAGACACAATATAGCGAAAAGACTGTTTTTCATGATATGCTGATAAGTGAATGAGACCCAGTATGTTGACAAAATATCTCTGGCTAACAAGTTTTTTGCGGCCATTTGCTGTATGCTGACAATATATGGTCCACATTCTTAAAGACGTTTGCCGGCGGCGCGCAAGCGCCGGAAAATATGCAGAAACGCATACATGGCAATCTGCCGAATAGGCATTCATTATTTATCCCCTTTCAAAGGGATAAGCTGTAATTTCAGGTAAGGCGCGGCATTGTTATGACAGAACAAGTGCGGATTGTTACCAAAAATATAGATATTCCAGGAATAGATACATTTTCGGTTTATACCCAACATGGCGGATTTCAGGCGCTGCGCAAAGCGTTGGCTATGGAACCCGCAGCAGTTTTGGAAACAGTTAAAAATTCCGGGCTTCGGGGACGCGGCGGAGCAGGTTTTCCTACCGGAATGAAGTGGAGTTTTCTTGCCAAGAACAGCTCTAAGCCAACCTATCTTTGCGCAAACGGTGATGAAAGCGAACCGGGTACCTTCAAAGACCGTATGATTATGGAGAAAATTCCACATCGGCTCGTAGAAGGCGTACTCATTTCGGCGTATGCCACCGGCGCCAAACAAGCGTTTATTTATATCCGCGGCGAATTGGCTTACGCCGCCCGGCAATTGGAACGCGCTATTGCCGAAACCTACGCAGCAGGCTACGCCGGAAAAAATATTATGGGATCCGATGCAAATATTGATGTTGTGCTGCATCGCGGAGCCGGCGCTTATATTTGCGGCGAGGAAACCGCGCTGATGGAATCGCTGGAAGGTAAACGCGGCTATCCGCGGCTCAAACCGCCTTTCCCGGCAGCAGCCGGTTTATATGGCGGCCCAACCGTCATTAATAATTGTGAAACACTTTCCACGGTTCCCGCCATTATTGAAAACGGCGCCGAATGGTACGCTTCCTATGGCACAGAAAAAAGCAAAGGCACAAGAATTTTCTGCCTAAGCGGCCATGTTAATAAACCCGGTAATTATGAACTGCCGATGGGTGTTACCTTTCGCACTCTTATTGAAGAATTTGGCGGCGGCGTGTGGAAAGGCCGCAAATTGAAAGCGTTCGTTCCCGGCGGGTCCTCCACTCCTATGCTCGGCGCCGATAAAATTGATACTCCAATGGATTACGAAAGTGTCGCATCCGCCGGATCTATGCTTGGCGCCGCCGGCGTTATTGTTATTGATGACGCTACTTGCATTGTAGACGCTGTAAGTCGGATGGAAGAGTTTTATCGCGATGAATCGTGCGGCAAATGCTCTCCGTGCCGAGAAGGCACGTTCTGGCTGGCGCAGCTGCTGGAAAGACTTGCCGAAGGGCAGGGGCGCGCTGATGATGTGAAGCTGCTCAGTGATATCTGCGATAATATGTCCGGCAAATGCTTCTGTCCGTTAGGAGACGCAGCAATTACACCGGTAGTTAGCGCCATTAAACTTTTCCGCGAAGAATTTGAATATCATATTATCCATCATAATTGCCCGCTGAGTGAGCATAATCGCTCTGCAGCGGCAGCGCGCACATAATAGTTGCGCTGCGCTTAAGCAACGTATTTATAATTGTACTTATTCTGAATTTAGCGCTTCCCGCAGGCATCCCTGCGGAGAGATTTAAACTGATGAGAGATTTGCGCAAATGACACAGGATCAACAGGCTGCCTCGCAGGTAACACTTTCCATTGATGGAAAAGAGGTTTCCGTTCCCAAAGGAACGGTCGTGTGGCAGGCAGCTCAAAAATTGGGAATCGATATTCCAATCTACTGCTACCATCCCAAAATGTCTCCGCTGGGCGCATGCCGCATGTGCTTTGTGGAAATCGAAAAAATTCCCAAACCGCCGCAAACAGCATGCACTACCGAATGCACTGAAGGTATGATCGTACACACTGACACCAATTTGGTCAAAAAAGCGCGCAAAGGAACACTGGAGTTTTTGCTGATTAACCATCCGCTGGACTGCCCCGTTTGCGACAAAGGCGGCGAATGCGACTTGCAAGATTTTACCTTGCGCTATGGACCCGGAGCCAGCAGATTCGATCTTAAAAAACGCCATTTTACAAAACCGGTTCCGGTTAGTCAAAACATTCTTTTAGATCGCGAACGCTGTATTGCCTGCCAACGGTGTGTGCGCTTCACTCATGAAGTTGCTATGCAACCCGGTTTAATTATGGAAAATCGCGGGTATCGCACACAGGTTGCAGTAAACCCCGATGCGCCATTTGATTCAATTTTTTCCGGCAATACCGTAGAAATTTGCCCGGTTGGCGCGCTTACAGCAAAATCTTATCGATTTATCAGCCGACCGTGGGAGCTTCGGCGCACTGCCACCGTTTGTTCCGGGTGCGCCGTTGGCTGCAACGTGCAAGCAAATGTGCGCGTTGATAAACTGCTGCGCCATATGTCGCGCACAAACGACGCAGTTGATGACGGTTGGCTGTGCGACACCGGCCGCTGGCAGCATGACGAAGTGAATAGTTTAGAACGATTAAAGCAGCCGTTGATTCGTAAAAATAATACGCTTACACCGGTTACTTGGGATGAAGCCCTCGATTATACAACCAGCAAATTAAAAGAAGCCGCACAGCGTACTCCGCAATTAGTCGGCGCTATCGGCTCTACCCACACTACGAATGAAGAAAATTTTATTTTCCAAAAAGTTGTGCGGGAATGCCTGGGCGTGCGAAATATCGATCATTATCATGGCGTATTCCCGTCATCAGCCGCTGGGGCAGTACCATGGGTGTATACCGGCGCAATTGCCGATTTAGACCACACCGGCAGCATCGTGCTACTGGGCGCAGATCCCTATACACAGCAAATGACGCTGGATCTGCGGGTGAAAAAAGGGTTGCGGAACGGCGCAAAAATCACTGTTATCTCATCTGAACCAACCCATTTAGATTCATTTGCCCACCAAGTATTAACAATTAAACGCGGCTCGGAAGCCGCCATCGCAAAAGCGCTGGCGTATACTGTAATTGAAGAAAAATTATGGCGCGGCCATTTCGCGGAAAACAATACTTCGCTGATTCAATCGCACAGCGCTCGCTACGCCGATTATTCGCCGGAGCGAATGGAAGCCGCGTTGGGTGTTTCTGCCGCGGCGCTGCGCGAACTTGCCCGCGAATTAGCAGAATCTTCCGGCGCAATTGTGCTGTACGACGAATTGACCACTAAAATCTCCGGCAATGAAACCCTGGCCGCCGATGTATTTGATTTAGGCATGATGATTGACCTGATTACCCGCAAAAACAGCGGTGTTGGCCCCTTGTTCCATGCCGCCAATTCCGTTGGCGCGCGCGATATGGGGGTTTTGCCTGATACCGGCCCAGGATATGTAAAAATTGATCAGCCCGGCTTTGATTATAACGCCATGCTGAACGGGGCAGTAAAATTATTATGGGTAATGGGCGCTAATCCAGCAAAACATATGGAAAAGCCCGATATGATGAAATCGCTGGACTTCTTAGTTGTCCAAAGCTTATTTATGAATGAAACGACACAATATGCCCATGTTGTGCTGCCGGCGCTTTCCTACGCCGAAAAGATTGGAACATTCACAAATCTTGAACGGCGGGTGCAAGTGCTGCATCGCGCATTGAATCCGTTGATTGGCCCGCGCCCCGATTGGGAAATTATTAAAGGCATTGCTTCACGGCTGGGAGTAAAATATTCTTATCGCTCTTCGTCAGATATCTTGACGGAAATTGCGATGAATGTTCCTCTGTACGCAGGTATGTCGCGAGGCGAAATCGGTGAATCCGGTAAACAATGGGCATTTGCCGAAGAAAAAGAAAGCGTTTCGGCGCAGCGCTGAACTTGGGTTCGCTGATAGAATCCTTGGCAGCGCGCATATTTTATAGTAAGTATGCAAAAATTTAGCCGCGGCAGCGGCGCGAAAGTAAAGGCTTTATGTTATGTCACAAATTGCGCTTGAATTGCTTGCAGCACTGGTAAAAAGTGTTATCATCATTGCCGGACTTCTTGGCGCATTTGCGTATCTGACGCTGATAGAGCGAAGGGTTTTGGCAAGATTTCAGCGCAGAGTTGGCCCAAACCGGCTGGGACCATTTGGGTTGCTGCAACCAATTGCGGATGCGCTGAAAATGGTCTTTAAAGAACAAATTATTCCCACGCAGGCAAAAACCGTTGTGTTTCTGCTGGCGCCAACCATCTCAATTTTTGTTGCAATCACCGCATTTGGTGTTGTGCCACTGGGAGATAAGTTTGGCTCGCTTCCATCATACTGGCAGCCTGCGCTAACTGATATAAATATCGGCGTTTTATATATCTTAGCCATGTCATCGCTGGCGGTGTATGGTATCGTGCTTGGCGGGTGGTCTTCCGGCAATAAATATTCATTGCTCGGCGCATTGCGTTCTGCCGCGCAGATGGTATCTTATGAAGTGAGCATTGCCATTTCGCTTTCCGGTGTTATTATGCTTGCGGGCACGCTTAGCATGATTGGTATTGTGCACCAGCAATCAAGTCAGCATATTTGGTTTATTTTAGCGCAGCCGCTGGGTTTCGTGCTGTATGGCATCGCAGCGCTGGCTGAGGTAAACCGCGCGCCGTTTGACCTGCCGGAGGCCGAACAGGAATTGACGGCCGGTTATTTAACAGAATATAGCGGATTGCGCTGGTCGCTTTACCAAATGTCTGAATACATTAATATGATCACTACCTCATCGGTGCTGACAACACTGTATTTTGGCGGATGGACATTTTTCGGGCTGGAAAACATCCCCGGATTATCTATACTTATATTTATAGTAAAAGTTGCCTTTTTCCTGTTTATATTTATGTGGCTGCGGGCAACATTGCCGCGAATTCGCTACGATATGCTCATGAAACTTGGCTGGCAGGTATTAATGCCGTTATCAGTGCTGAATCTTTTAGTTACTGCGTATATTGTTGCGTTTCAGCAGCCTTGGTGGATTGCCGGAGTGTTTGGGTTAATCACATTGCTGATTGCAGGATACGCTGCGGCAAGTAAAATTCACCCGAAAAAAGCCAATGTGGTTACCGAAGGAGTTGCTCTGCCAACATCAGTGCGCTTAGTAAAAGTGGAAAGCACACCGTCGCCGGAAACCGCGGCAATTTCATAAAAGGCAAATGCCGGTTTGGTTTGCGCTGAATCGGAGAAAATGGAGAATTCTGCTTTATGGCGTCAGATATTATCAAAGGGTTAGGAACAACGTTACGGGAATTTGGCCGGAAACCGGTTACGGTTTCGTATCCGGAACAACAGCGAAGTCTTTCACCGCGTTTTCGCGGCCGTCACGCATTGCATCGCTATGAAAACGGCTTAGAGCGCTGCGTTGGCTGCTTTTTGTGCGCGGCGGCTTGCCCCGCAGACGCAATTTATATTGAACCCGCCGAAAACACACCGGAACAGCAGGTTTCGGCAGGAGAGCGTTATTCAAGAATATTTGACATCAATCTGCTGCGCTGCATTTTTTGCGGCTATTGCGAAAACGCCTGCCCTACCGGCGCAATTACGTTAACCAATCAATTTGAATTGGCGGCGCAGTGGCCGGAAGATATGGTATATCACAAAGAGCAGATGCTCGACGCCGCCGGTGTGGCAGATCGGGGTAACGCCGCAGAATGGTACCCGCAGCCGCCAGAGGAAACACCGCAATCTATTCCTGAACGGCAGGGATTTTTTGATGGCTCCGGCGCTTCGGCAGCCGCGGTGGGGCAAGGCGACTTAGAAGCGCGTAAAGAAATTTTACTTGGTTCTGAATTCGAATCAAAGGGATAAATCGATATGTCAGCAAATATACTGGCTTTTTCGGCTGTTGCGGCATTAGCCATTGCGTCGGGCATTGGAGTGATAGCGTTTCGCAACGCTATTTATTCGGCGCTGTCGCTGATAGTTAATTTATTGTCGCTGGCGCTGTTTTATTTAATACTGAACGGTATGTTCATTGCCGCCGCGCAGGTACTTATATACGCCGGCGCTATTATGGTGCTGTTTTTGTTTGTGGTAACCATGCTTTCTTCCGATAAAGCGGAGCTGCAAACTTCAGATCGCATATCATGGCAGCGTTTGGTTGGAGTAATTGCCGGCATCATCTTTGCGGCGGCGGCAAGCTTTTTATTGCTTGTACACGCTCAAATAGCGCCGGATGCAGCAGCTCAAGGCTCTAATAACCTTTTTACACAAATCAGCGCGCCGGGCAGCGGCAATACCGAAGCGTTTGGCATGGCGCTGTTTCATGGCTTTTTATTTCCGTTTGAAGTAACCAGCGCTATAATCGTTGCGGCAATTTTAGGCGCAGTTGTGCTGGGTCGGCGATCTCGCGCTAAATCTGAGGATTAATATGGCAGTTTCATTAAATTCGTATCTCATAGTCAGCGCAATTTTATTTAGTATCGGCGTAATTGGCGTGCTGGTTCGACGAAACCCATTAGTCATTTTCATGTCTATTGAATTGATGCTGAACGCAGTGAATCTTACTTTCATGGCGTTTGCCAACGCTCTTGGCTCGGTAGATGGCTGGGTATTTGTCTTTATATCGCTAACCGTAGCCGCTGCGGAAGTGGTAGTTGGTTTAGCAATTATCGTTGCAATATTCCGTACCCGCAAGGAAATAGATATTGATGAAATGAATACACTGAAGGGGTAATTAAACTATGCTCGCATATACACCACTTATGCTGGCGCTGCCTCTTGCAGGCTTTATCATTCTTGGCGCCGGCGGAAATTCACTTCCCAAATGGCTTGTCAACCTGATTGGCTGCGGATCTGTTGCGCTGGCGTTTATACTTGCCCTCACCGATTTTTTTGCGTATGGGGCGTCTTCAGCGCCATACGATATTGTTTTATGGCGCTGGGTAACATCGGGGACATTGGAAATTCACGCCGGATTGCTGGTAGACAAGTTATCTATTATCATGACGATGGTAGTAACCGGCGTCGGTTTTCTCATTCACATCTATTCTATCGGCTACATGGGTGAAGACCCCGCCTACGAGCGTTTTTTTGCGTTTATGAATTTTTTCATTACCGCAATGCTCTTGCTGGTTCTGGCCGACAACTTCTTGTTCTTACTGATCGGCTGGGCCGGAGTTGGTTTAGCCTCTTTCCTGCTTATCGGTTTTTGGTGGCGCAAACCATCCGCAGTAAAAGCGGCGCAAAAAGCTTTTGTTGTGAACGTTATCGGTGATTTTGGCTTAATGATCGCCATTTTCTTATTGGTTGGCAAAACCGGCTCCCTAAACTTTACTGATACGCTATTTGCGCGCGCCGGGCTGTTTTCTGCGGGAGATCAAACTACCACCATTATCGCTTTTATGCTGCTGATTGCCGCCGCCGCAAAATCGGCGCAGCTGCCGCTGCATGTTTGGCTGCCAGACGCAATGGAAGGCCCCACACCTGTCAGCGCGTTGATCCATGCGGCAACAATGGTCACTGCGGGGGTATATTTAGTTGCCCGGTGCACAGCCATTTTCTCTGCCGCGCCGTATGCGTTGGAAACGGTAGGAATCATGGGCGGGGCTTCGGCGCTGTTTGCCGCCACTGCTGCGTTATTTCAGTATGATATTAAGCGAGTGCTGGCGTATTCAACCATGAGCCAGCTGGGCTATATGTTTATGGCTGAAAGCGTCGGCGCCAATTCTGCCGCAATTTTTCATTTAACCACGCACGCATTTTTTAAGGCGCTGCTGTTTATGTCTGCCGGCGCGGTTATTCATGCGCTGCACGGCGAACAAGATATGCGCAAAATGGGCGGGCTAAGAAAGAAATTGCCTGTTGCCTTTTGGAGCTTTCTCATTGGCGGTTTAGCGCTTGCGGGCATTCCACCCTTTGCCGGATTTTGGAGTAAAGACGCTATTCTTGGCGCAATCTTTACCCAAGCTGGCGCAACCGGCAGCGCATGGGAGTATGTATTATGGATGATTGGGGTAATCACCGCAATTCTTACCGGATTATATATTTTCAGGCTGATATTTGTTGTATTTTATGGGTCTTATCGCGGCGCAGAACAAAAATCATCAGGCGGGCGTTTTGCTATCCACGAGGCAGGGCTGGCTATGACGGATCCCATGACCGCATTGCTGGCGCTTTCGATAATCGGTGGATTTGATGGCGTTCCCGGTGTAGACACTATCGGCAATTATTTGCAAAGCGCAATCGGGTTAAGCCCGGCAGCGCAGGGAAGTCAATTAGTAATTTTGCTGTTTGTTGGCGTTTTAGCCGCGGCTGGCGGTATATTTATTGCTTGGCAGCTTTATCTCGCTCGGCCATTCAGGTTTACACCAAATAAAAATCCGCTGTATCAGTTATTTGCCAATGCGTATTACATCGATGCGTTGTACAACGCTGTTATTGTGCAGCCAATAGTACAGTTAGGCAGCGGATTAAATACGCTACTGGAAACATGGACGCTGGATGGCGGCAGCCGCGCAATTGCCGGTGGGGTAGACTTGCTGAGCCGCGCGCTGCGCAAATTGCAAAGCGGTTACGCCAGAAATTATGCGTTAAGCATTGTTATTGGCGCGCTGCTTATTGTAGCGTTTGTTGTGTTGAACCACTAGTACGCCGTTTAGCGCACATTATATGCAGTGAAACTTTATTCATAAGCCGCATGTCAGAAAAGCATGCGGCTTTTATTATGCGCTGAGCGCGGCTATAACTACTCAGGGGGTATCATGCTTGCGCGGCCACCTACACCGCGCCGGAGCGAAAGCGCCGCCATATTGCGTTTGTTTTAATATAACCACCGCGCGGTACACATGAGGCAGTGCAATCCGGTAGGGGCGACCCTTGCGGTCGCCCTTGCCACACGGCAATCAATATTTCCTATCGGAAAATAAAATAAAAAGAGATTTTTGGGGAACACCCCAAACCCCGCGTAAGGGGCATCCGCCCCTTACGAATCCCAGGGGGTATCATGCTTGCGCGGCCACCTACACCGCGCCGGAGCGAAAGCGCCGCCATATTGCGTTTGTTTTAATATAACCACTGCGCGGTACACATGAGGCAATGCAATCCGGTAGGGGCGACCGCAAGGGTCGCCCCTACCACACGGCAATCAATATTTCCTATCGAAAAATAAAATAAAAAGAGATTTTTGGGGAACACCCCAAACCCCGCGTAAGGGGCATCCGCCCCTTACGAATCCCTGATTACGCAAATATTTCTTGTCTCTGTTTCCATGTGAATGGACTATCACATAGGGATGGTCGTCCCACTTACGCGGAGCTTTGAGTACCCGCCTGAGTAGTTACGCGCGGCTGATTATCTGCAAAATATTGTAACAAGCCATTGCTGTCTCTTGCAAATTGATAACCTGTACCATTGTGGTACGGTTTTTCGTTTTAATTATAAAGGCAGGTTTGCAATCGACGCTGTAAAGCAATAATAAATCGCATGACAATAATATAGCCGTCCTTTATGCGCTTTCAAGGAAAACTGCCGATAAACATTATTGAAGTTTAGGACGGTTTGCGCTGGCGCGCAGGTATGCGGCGCGAGCAGTGATTCATGGGCACAAAAGATACTCTCTTGTGTTCTTTTATATGGAAAAGAGCTGAACTATGGCAAAAGTAACAACCGGAACCGGTGATGATGGGTATACAGGTTTGCTGGGAAACCAGCGTGTAGCAAAATATGATTCTCGCCCGGATACCTTTGGTGTGGTTGATGAAGCCACATCGTTTTTAGGATTGGCGCGCGCGCAGATAGCAAATCAGGAATATAACGCTTTCATTCTGCATACACAAAAAGATTTATATACCCTTATGGCAGAATTAGCAACATTGCCGGAAAACTTAGATAAAATCGGCGTGCGTATAACCACAGACCATGTAAAATGGCTGGAAGATAAAGAAGAATATCTCAAACATCAGGTAGAAATTCCCAATAAATTTATTATTCCGGGCGGAACGGTTGAAGGCGCAGCGCTGGATGTTGCCAGAACCGTCATCCGCAGAGCAGAAAGAATGGCTGTAAAACTGTACCACGATGGACAGATTGTCAACCCTGAACTGCTGCGATACTTAAATCGCCTTTCGGATTTTATTTTTATCCTGGCTCGCGTCATTGAAATTTCCTCAGGAAATTCGGAAATTGCCGGGTAAATTTTGGTATTTTTATATGTCGGCAAGATGGTGTTTTTCGGCTAAACGGTTAACGCTAAAGCCTTCCCATCTGCTTCTGCCTGCTTTTGTGCGTTGTTCACACGCAGATTTAGCGCAATAGCAATTTGGGTCACGATCTTGTCACATGCGCATAATATGAATTATCATTCATATTATGAATAATAATTCAGTTTTATTCAGGCATAAGGTTTTATGATAACACAGCGTTTTTACTTGGGTATGTTTGAATAAATCGCTGAAAAAATTTGTGGCGCATACAGTCACTGATCATACAGGAGACAGATAATAAATGAGCGCAACTATTCCTCCGACAGATGTCGCTGCAGATCAGCAGCCGCTGCCGAGTAAAGGGTCTGCCGGCGCTGTTGAACATGCGGAAAAAAATCATATCAGCCGCATTGGCGTAGCATATGGCCGATTTATTTATAGAATTCGCTGGGTAGTACTGCTGATTTGGATAGCAGGTTTAGCCGTAAGCGCACCGTTTGCCTTGCATATTTCTGATGTGCTGGCAAGCGGCGGTTATATTTTTGGCAATAGTGAATCAGCTAACGTAACCAACATTCAAACCAATCTTTTTAGCGCGCCAAATTCATCGGCGCTGGTAGTTTTTCAATCTTCCAATACCCTTGTTACCAATTCAGCGTATCAGGATGAGATAGCGCAAACAACCTCCGCGCTGGAAAATCTTTCCTATGTTACATCGGTAACTAAAGGGACTGTAAGCTCTGATGGCAAAACAACATTTTTAACGGTAGATTTTAATCAAAGCACCGATACAATACTGAATAAATATCAAGGACTGTTAAACACAATCCCCACGGCTGCAAATCAACCGGCAAAAGCCTATTTAACCGGGGATGTTGCCATAAACCATGATTACTCTAATTTAGCGTTAAAAGATGTTTCTAATGCAGATAAAAGCGCGCTGCCAATAGCCCTGCTGGCGCTGCTCATCATCTTCGGCAGTATTGTTGCAGCGTTTCTGCCATTAACATTAGCGCTGTTTGCTGTGCCGATAGCGTTGGGTATTGTTTACGCTATCGCAGTGCATGTTACCACCGATTCCAGTGTATTAAGCTTGGCTTCTATCATTGGGCTGGGGCTTTCCATTGACTATACGCTATTTATGACTCGCAGATTTAGAGAAGAGCTTGCGCATAACCCATCCGTTAAAGAAGCGGTAGCAGTAACCGTTGCCACCGCCGGTGAAGCAATATTATTCAGCGGTTTAACAGTGATGATTGGGTTCTCCGGATTGCTGCTGATTGGCGTGCAATTTATGTCTTCTCTCGGTATCGCTGGAGCATCTATCGTATTGATTGCCGGTTTAGGCGCGCTGACACTGGTTCCTTCGATATTAGGTATTTTAGGCAAACGGGTAAATGCGCTTCGTATCCCAGTCATCGGAAAAATTATGGGCGCGCACGATGGCGATCACAAAACTCAAAGTGGTTTTTGGGGTAAATTAGCGAATGGCGTTATGCGTTTCCCGATTCCAATTATGACATTAGTGATTATTTTGCTCCTTACCGTTGGGTCTCCGCTGCTGCAAATTCGCCTTGGTGTTGGCAGCACCAATGAACTGCCGACGACATATGCTTCACGCCAGGGACTAGATATCTTTAACCAGCAATTCCCGGACCTTTCCGGCAATCAAATAACTATTGCTGCGGAAACACCTGATAAAGGGTCAATCCTGACGGCAGACAACCTGAATAAACTAGAGCAATATACCACTTGGCTGCAGCAGCAAAACGGCATAACATCGGTTTCCAGCGCGCTGCAGTTACCGAAAGCATATGGCGCAACACCATTTACGCCGGATATCCTAAAAAATCTTTACATCAGCGGCAAATACGCCAGTAATTTGTTTTTGTACCATTATGCGCAAAGTGTAGTAAATAACGGCACAACACTGATTACCGTAACAACTTCTTACGCAATGGACAGCCAGCAGAGCAACAATTTGGTAAACCTTCTTCGAAATAATCGAAATCAGGCGCAGGGGCTAACAATATTAGTTGGCGGCGGGCAAGCATCAACCATTGACTTCAATAATTATTTATATGGCAATTTCCCTAAAGCAATATTAATGATTATTGCTGCTACCTATATTTTATTGATGATTATGTTCCGTTCGGTTTTTCTGCCTTTAAAAGCGGTTATTGTGAATATTCTTTCCATCAGCGCATCATACGGCGTTATAGTTTGGATATTCCAATTTGGCAACTTGGCCAATATCTATAACTTCACACAAGAAGGCTACATACAAAGCTTTGTGCCAATATTAATGTTCTGCACCTTATTCGGCCTTTCGATGGACTATGAAGTATTTTTGCTCAGCCGTATTCGTGAAGAATGGCTGCGAACGAAAAATAACCGCTTTGCAGTGGCAAAAGGCTTGGAAATGACAGGTGGAGTAATAACCAACGCTGCCGTGCTTTTAATCATCGTAGCCGGAGCTATTGCCTTTACCTCGCTGAATACAACAAAAGAAATCGGGCTTGGCGTATCTATTGCGGTGTTGGTTGATTCAACACTGGTGCGCATATTGCTTGTGCCTGCCGTAATGCGGCTGATGGGCCGATGGAACTGGTGGATTCCATTTGCAAAATTGCCCAAAGAAACAGCTTATGAAACTGTTTTAGCGCAAGAACAAGCAGAAGCATTAAGTTAATCTGCCGATTTATAGCCAAAACAGGGCGGCGCTGACTATCATACAAGATAGCTCAGCGCCGCTTTGCTTATGGTCACGCAGAAATGCCGTGCAGCATTATTTAAAGCTGGAAACAACCCGAGCAAATCTATCAGCCAGCGTTTCGGCTTGATCGTGCGTTTGCGATTCCGCCAGAATAAAGAACAGCGGCCTGTCGGCGTCGGGAATAATTAAAACCCATTCGGTTGGCGACATTTGAATACGCACGCCATCGGTGGTTTGCACATCGCGGTAATTTTCATTCAGTTTGCGCATTACTTTGCCTTTCGATTCCCAAGGGCAATCTACAAAGCGTCGCGCCTGCGCCGCCGGAGGAAGCTGCGCCGCTAACGCGGAAAGGGAATGTTCACCCCGCGCCAGCAACTCCAGCAGCTTAACCAAAGCAAACTGGCCGTCGAAAGCCGGGTGCAGCGATGGGAAAATAAATCCGCCGTTCGAATCTCCCACAAACACAACATTATCTTGCAGCGCAGATGACATAAGCGCTTGCGGTGATGTGCTGATGCGCCGCATTTTCCCTTTATGTTTTTCAACCACAATATCAACCAAACCGGTTGCGGCAACCGGCACAATAATGGTAGAGTTGGGGTTAGCTGTAATAACCAAATCCGCTAAAATAGCCAATAAATTTTGCGGCTCAATATATTGGCCGGCGTCATCTACTACCGAGATGCGCTCAGCGGCGGTGTCTATCCGCACACCCATATCGGCGTTCAGAGTTCGGGTAATATCAGCCAGCCGCTTCAGGTCGCGGTCGAGTTCATCGGGAGTGCGCGAAAAGCGCGACTCATCCATAGTAGAGTTCAGCGCAATAACCTCGCAGCCCAGCGAATTAAAGATAGGCGCCATAACATCGACGCTGCTGCCATGGGCGTAATCTACCACCAATGAAAATTTGCGGCTACGAATTACATTTGCGTCGATGGCGCGCAGAAACGCTTCGGTGTATCGGCTAATGACATTTGGAGCGTACATAATCTCTCCAATTTCATCTAAATACACTCTGCGGAAATCCTCGCGGAAATACATATTCTCTATTTTTCGTTCAGTTGCTTTAGTAATATCCATACCCATCTGGTCAAAAAAACGAATATCGACGACACGCATATCCGAAGGCGAAAGACGGATATGCACTCCGCCTACAGCGTCGGTTGTACGGACATAATAGCGCGCTACAGGGATAGGCGCCGATTGCAGATCGTGCACGTTAATGCCAGCAGAAGGCAGACCAGCAATAATAGCGCGTTTAATCATGCGCGGGGTGCGGTGTGAATCGCGGTTAACGCATACCCTGCTGTTCTTTTTCAAAATAGCGCCATAGGCGGCGCCTAATTTCGCGGCCAGTTCCGGCGTAATATCCACATTTACAAGGCCGGTGACGCCAAATCTGCCGAAAAGATTGCGCCGCCCTTGGTTGCCCCAAATAATGCTGGTTGTAACCACCGCGCCGGTTTCTATTTCTTTTTTCGGCCAAATCTTTATGCCTTGCTGAATAATAGCGTTTTCATGCACTAAACAATCATCCCCGATAACTGCGCCTTCAAACAGCACTGCCTTAGTTTTAACACTGCTGTGTGCGCCAATAATTGCGCCGCGCAACTCTGAAAATTCGCCAACATAAGAATTTTCCCAAATGACACTGCGGTCTATTGAAGCATGGTTATCAATAATTGAATAGGCGCCAATAACACAAGGGCCATGGATAATAGCGCCATTCAGCACACGGGCGCCCTGCCCTAAATAAATGGGGCCAAATATTTGCGCGTCATCCGCAATTTCAACGCCTTCTTCCACCCACACATCACCGCCAATATTGCGGCCGGGAACTTTTATTTTTACATTGCCGCGCAGCACATCTGAGGAAGCGCGCATATACTCACTGAGGTTGCCAACATCGCACCAATAGCCATCTTCCACAAAGCCATAAATGGGGTCGCCTTTTTTCAGCATATGCGGGAACAGGTCATTGCTGAAATCAACAACTGTATTCGGTTCAATATAATCAAATATCTTAGGCTCCAGCACATAAATACCGGTATTGATGGTGTCGCTGATTACCTGCGCCCAGCTGGGTTTTTCCAGGAATTGCGTGATATGCCCCGAATCATCGGTTATAATAACGCCATATTCCAATGGATTATTGACATGCGCCAATGTAAGCGTTGCCATAGAGCCGACTTCATTATGAAAATCAAGGATGCGTGTTAAATTAAAATCGGTTAAGGCGTCGCCGCTGATTACTAAAAAAGTGTCATCTTTCAAATACTCTTCGGCGTTTTTAACACTTCCAGCGGTGCCAAGCGGCGTTTCCTCTCGGGAATAATGTATTTTCATACCGAAGCGAGATCCATCGCCAAAATAATCTTCAATACTTCCGGCTAAATATTGCACAGTCATAACCACTTCTGTTATGTTGTGTTCTTTCAATAAATTAAGTATATGTTCCGCCACCGGAATACCTACAATCGGAGCCATTGGCTTAGGCCGGGTTACTGTCAGCGGCCGCAGGCGTGAACCTTCACCACCTGCCATTACAACTGCTTTCATGCGCTGCCTTCTTTCCTGGCGCTGTTCATTGCGCCGTTCTTTCCATTTTGCCGCTCCCTTATCAGAAGCGCGCGCGGTAAAAGATAGATTTGCGCAGTGTTTTACCGGATCGCTGAAAAGAATTTTTACCGGAAGAGGCAGCCACATGCGCCGCATTATTTGAGATTCTGCCGGCTCACTCCGTTTCAGCCGTTGATGAAACCTGCGCCGAATTGGCGCGCATTCTGACACAGCAAAGAGATGTAATCAGATACATGAGACATTGGGAGTTTCTATTTTAATTGTAACATGAACAGCATAAAACTTTTATGTTTGATTGCATGTTTTTTTGGATTGGTAAAAATTCCGCACAGTACACACCGGGGATTCGTAAGGGGCGGATGCCTCTTGCGCGGGGTTTGGGGCGCCTCCCCAATAAATATTATTTTAAGCAATATTGGTAACCGGGCGCTAAGGGCGATCGCAAGGGTCGCCCCTACCGGATTGCATCGCCTCAGGTGTACCGCGCAGTAGTTGAATTAGCAATTCCTGGCCTTGCCTTCTGAGTAGTTATCCGATTAATTGCCAACGCCGCCATACATGGTGTGATACCACAACAGCACATCGTTCACATACCACCAATTGGTAATGCCATACTGCCCCATAGTTCCGGCGCCTTCGTTGTAAATACTGATAATAATATCGCGTATCGTGGCGCCATCTGTTGCTCCGGGCCAAACGGTATCCCAATTGCAAACATTGTTTGCGCAGTAACCGGGATAATTTTGCTCAATATAATTAACATAATATTGATAGAAGTAACTGATATATTGCGCGCCAAGGTAAGCTCCGCCTTGCGCGTTGCCGGCGTCGTAGCCGGTATTGTAATACTGGTTCAGCCACGCTTGTGTTGGCGCCATGATTTGCAGCAAACCCACACCGCCATCACACGATACAATATTGGGCTGCCATCCAGATTCTTGCCAGGCAATTGCGTCTTCTAAATTTGCCGGGATGGAATATTGGGTTGCGGCAACACTGATATCTTGGCTTATTTCTTGAGTTGTAGGTGTTGCGGTAGGCGTTATATAATATGGCGGGCCGCCGGATTGGCATGGGCCGGGTGTTGCGGTGGGCATTGGCGTAGCCGTTGGCGCCGCATTTGTTGGCGTAGGGCAGATTCCGCCATTGCACGGGGTAGATGAACCCGGCGGATTTGTCGGCTGCGCAGCCGGGGTTGCGGTGGGCAGCGGCGTAGGCGGAATGGGTGTTGCGGTAGGCGCAGGTGTTGGCGGTGGATTATGCGGCGGCGGCGGCGGCGAAGGGGGCGCCGGCAGCGGTTTGGGCTTTGGTGTAGCCGTAGCTGTAGGTGGGGGTGTTGTCGCCGTAGATTTTGGCTTTGCGGTATTGGTGGGAACAAGTGTAGGTATTGCGGTAAAAACTTGAGTTTGGGTTGCCGCAGGAACAGCGCGCGCGGCAATTTGCTGATTCGCCGCAGGCTGCAGCGCAAAAGACGCTAACAGCGCCGCGGAAAGCATCGCCGCGCCGCCGGCAAGCAATATGACCGCTTTAGCTTTGCGCGAAATCTTTGTAAAATTGCGAATTTTTACAAGCGCTGTGCGGAAAAACATCAGCATGGGATTGTGATTGTGACGCTGCTGCATAATGAATAATTCCTTTGACTGCCCAATACGTTACGTGTACATTTAAACCCGAGCAGACATAAAGCATAAAGCAAAAGACGCAGGAGTCAACAGGAATCCTGACGAGGCCGGAAGTGTCCCCCCGATTCCTCTGAATCCTTTTTTTGGGCTTAGGTCTCTAACAAATTAACGCAGCCGATCTTGAAAGTTACCTTCCAGCGCGGATCTGCTCTTTTCATGATACATAAACTAAAATATACCGAACAGATAAGAATTACCTGAAAATAACGGTAAAAGTACTATATTTTGGCTTTACCTGGCGCCGCATTTGGCGCCAAGCGTGCGGTATCTGTTGGCAGAAAAGCCTTCTATACCTATGAATATCGGAAAGGTTTTGGTATCCTTTAATGAAGCAGGCGCTAAAAGGGCCAAACTCTCGGCAGCAGCTTGGCTCAGCGGGAGAACTGCTGGCCGCGGAAGATCTGCTGCGCCGCGGATATAGCAATATTATGCGCAACGTGCGCACACCGCACGGGCAGATAGATTTAATTGCGCATGATGGCTCCGAAACGGTTTTTGTTGAGGTAAAAACCCGCCGAAATCAAAATTTTGGCGGCGCGGCGGCGGCGATAACTTCGCGCGTGAAATTGCGGCTGATACATAGCGCGCGGGAATATCTTCTGTTAACCGGTTGTGAAGATATTCCATGGCGTATTGATATTGTGTGCGTTACATTAGCCGGCCCAACGCCACAAATAGAGCTGTTTCAAAATGCAGTATCCGAATGAGAGCCGCTTCATTAATCGGTTGCTTTTCCGGCGTTACCCGCGACAAAATACAGCTTCTATCGAGGCGCCGTACAAGATTCCCTGCTATTAAAATGCTGTTTGCGGCGCCGAAGCTTGCGCAAAGACCGCATAAACAGTCTTTTTGCGCAAGTTGTTTCAAGTTAGCCGAGCAGCTTAAAAATTAGCTGTTTGCAGATGGCGCAGGCACCTGATTGGGGTACATATCATGCGCCAGCATCTGTAATCCCAGCACAATTCGCGGGCCGGGCCGCTGCATAAGATCGGACGGAATGCTGTACACCGATTTGCTTTGCAGCGCGGCAACACCGCTCCATCCCTGACGGGTATATACCAAAGCAGGATTGCCGCCATAGTTGGGATCTTCCGTTAAAATAATGACTTGGGGATTTTGCGCAATCACAGCTTCATCCGTAACCTGCGGGTAACCGCCGCCGGAGGAATTATTGCCAAAAACATTTATGCCATTGGCGATAGATATCAATTGATCGCCAAAAGACCCTTGGCCGAACACATATGGTTTTCCGGGAGTGCTGTAATCCACTTCCATATAAACGGTTTTTTTCGGAAGATTTGCGACTTCGGATTTTACGGTATTAATGGATTGCTGCATGGAACTGACCAGCGCATCGGCTTTTGAGGTATCGTGGGTTAATTGGCCAACTAAACGAATTTCCAGCAACGATTCGGTAATATCGCCTGCCGGCAGATCAACCACATTGATATTTGCTTGCTCCAATTGCTTATCGGCAGTTGCGGTTTCGCCGCCAAAGCTTAACACTAAATCCGGCTGCAAGCCAATGATAGCTTCGACATTATAGTTGCCGTTCACATCGCTTACCTTTGTTTTACTGGTAAGTGTTGCGGGGTAATCGGTATAATAGTCTACGCCAACAACACGATCCGGGTTGACGATTGCGCCTAAAATTTCACTATCGGTAGCGCCCAGTGAGACAATACGCATCGGTTTTTGCGCGGGAATAACGATAGCGGTTCCGTTTGCGTCTTTCGCAATCAACGGGGTATTGGAAACAGTTGTGCTATTGGATGACGAAGACTGCGAACTGCACGCCGCAAGGAGGGTGAGAGTTACGAGCAGCGCCGCAATCAGCTTATGCGAAGATTTGCGCATATAGTTTGCCTTTCTTATACTGCGCCGGCGCCAGCAGCGCAAAGATCTAATAATAAATGTACAATGGGGTATATACGGCGCAAAAAAAGCCCTTTTCTCTGAAATATGAGAAAAGGGCACAGAAAATCCTGTGAACTCTTCTCCCCTTGGCGCGAGGGACCTGAGCTGTAACGTTCGGCCGGTCTCCTGGCTTCCGATTTGCGCAAAAATATAGTGTTAAAAACACAAAGCGCGCAATACGTTCAGCCTTCCCGCCTGGCGGCAGTGGCTTTTACAAGGACTATGGAGCCGCAAATTGCGGCAATACCGGAACACTTGCAAATAAAGAACGTATATAAATCGGTTACAGTGGCGCGTCCACGCCGGAATTTCACCGGCTTCCCACAACATTTGTGTGTTGTTTTGCGCCGAACGCTTAAAAAATATTTTGCTGCCTGCGCAGTAATACCATATACACAATATCCCAGAAACATATGGCATGTCAATAACGAGAATGGAGAAATCTTTGTACATAGCTGTGAAAAAACCAGGTATATCGGCGCGTTACCTTATATCCTATTTTGCCGCGCACGTATTATAATCGGCGCTGAACATCCTATCGGCAACCCGTGGCCCTATAACGCTGCTACTCGCGGTTTGCGTTTGTACTTCTTGTATAGCTCCCCCGTTTTTTTTGGCTCAGGGGAACTTCGTTCCCCCGAGACCCCCTTCTGTCTCCTTCCATTGCTTTCTACTTCCACTTCATTTGTATTCTATTATTTCTGCTGTAGAAAACAAGAAAACAAGAACTCATGTTCTTCTTGAGCCAGCCGAAAGCGCGAAGCAAGCGAGGCGGAAGCCCCTACCGTCGCCGGAGTAATCCGGCCAGCCGTAGTCGTAGCGGTTCGCAGCGCGCGCAAGCTGGGCGCAGTAGTCCCACGAGCCGCCACGCGTTATTCTATTATTTGTTGAATTATCATCTTCTCTTCCATCCTCGGCGTCATATGGATATTCTTTATATACTGTATTCGTCCACTCCCACACGTTCCCTGCCATATCCATCACCCCATATATGCTTGCTCCTTGCGGATACATCCCCACCGGTGTTGTTTCCTTTGGCCCCTGTTCAGCAGTGTTCGCTTTCCTTGCGTCCCACTCATCTCCCCATGGATAGATCTTTCCTTCCGTTCCCCGCGCTGCTTTCTCCCACTCCGCCTCACTCGGCAGTTTCCATTGCCTCCCCGTCACTGCGCTCAGCCACTTCGTATACGCCAATGCGTCATACCAACTCACAAATACTACCGGATGATCCGGCCGCTTCTTTTGCTCTTCCCACTGATATTTCTGAACCACCTCACGCACAATTTTGTCATCATAAGAAACATTAAGCCGTTTCAAATATCCTATATACTTCGCATATTGCTCCTTTTCGCCAGCATGCTCTTCTTTGTCGCTTCCACAAACAGCCGGTACTCTGCCACCGTCACCGGATATTTCCCTATCTCATACTCCCCCAACGGCAGCCTTATCTGCGGTGTTTCATTATCCCCTGCCTGTTTATCTTTGCGCTTATCACTCCCCATCAAAAATGTCCCCGCTGGGATGGCGCAGATCGGCGGCTCAATATATTTCTCTCCTGTTCTACGGTTTTTCCACCCTACATACCCCAAATCCCCTAATGTCGCTACGATCCCGATCTCTTCCCGTTCCTCGGCTTTGGGTTTCACCGGTTCCGTTTCTATTGTTCTTTGCGGCTCTGCTCCTCGTATTTCCAACGCCTGTGCAATTTCTTCCGCTACTTCTTCTCGGCTCCGCCCTACTGCGTCTATCCATTTCATCGCGTTCATAAACGGCGGCACAATGCATGCCTTTAATCGCACCGGTATCATTATCTTGGTTTGATCTTTGGCCATCTCTCCCAAATACGCTTGCGTTTCCATCCGCACCCAAAACGACTCCAGTGAGTCCGGCGTCATCATATATACCAGCGCTCGCCTCACTTTCAGCTGCCTTTCGATCTCTTCTCCCAGCATATGTCCGGTTTGCAAACTTGTTAAATCTATCCACACATCAATGCCTTTCGCGCGTAAGCGCATTGCATAATCTGCGCATTCCTCATTATCTGCGTGCGCGTGGCTCATAAATGTCGTTCGGTATGCAGTCATTGTTCCGCCCTCCGGTATTTTGGCTTTACAGCTTCATCTATAGTATATCCATTCTTTCTTTTGTTTTCAAGTATTTTTTGCAATGTACATAAAAACAACCGCGCCGCCGGGGATTCGTAAGGGGCGGTAGCCCCTTGCGCGGGGTTTGGGGTGTCCCCAAAAATCATTATTTATAAACGAAACACCGCGCCGAACCGGCCGGGGATTCGTAAGGGGCAGTAGCCCCTTACGCGGGGTTTGGGGGTGTCCCCAAAATATCTTTTATAAAAACCACCGCGCCGCGCACGCCGGGGATTCGTAAGGGGCAGTAGCCCCTTACGCGGGGTTTGGGGGTGTCCCCAAAATATCTTTTATAAAAACCACCGAGCCGCGCACGCCGGGGATTCGTAAGGGGCGGTAGCCCCTTGCGCGGGGCTTGGGGTGTCCCCAAAATAATATTTATAAAAACACCGCG
>JAJYBV010000136.1 GCA_021778805.1 Chloroflexota bacterium
TTTTCCGATGGGAAATATTGGTAGCCGGGCAGCAAGGGCGACCGCAAGGGTCGCCCCTACCGGATTGCATGGCCTCAATGTGTACCGCGCGGCGTATGCTCTAAAACAAACGATTTGAGGCAGCGCTATTGCTTCAGAGCGGTATAGGCGCCAAGGCGGCCACAAAACGAACACCACACGATGAATCGTGTGGCTTGTTTCCCCACCTCCACCCAAATTGGATCCGCGGCAACTGACAATATCTTTCCCATTGGTATGGGGCAATAGTGGTGTTTGATGGCAATGGCGACCCTTGCCATCGGCCGTCAATATTTACCAAGGGATATTTTTGAAATAAAAAGATATTGGGGACACCCCAAACCCCGCGCAAGGGGCTATCGCCCCTTACGAATCCCCGTGCTATGTGGTTGCCCGGCCCCGAAAGGCCGGCGCTACACCGTGTTGCAGGATATGATTATTCCCCTGCAAAACGTTTCAATCCTCACCGGCCCCGAAAGGCCGGCGCTACCGATGATGACGCAGGTATCATCCTCGCGTCAGTGGTGTTTCAATCCTCACCGGCCCCGAAAGGCCGGCGCTACGCACAAAGCATAGGTAGCGTACATACCTACGCTAGGTTTCAATCCTCACCGGCCCCGAAAGGCCGGCGCTACCACGTTCCATAGCACCAGTTGCAAGCATCAACTTGTGTTTCAATCCTCACCGGCCCCGAAAGGCCGGCGCTACCGCGTGGACATGTAGGAAAACAGTTCGTTTTGGGTTTCAATCCTCACCGGCCCCGAAAGGCCGGCGCTACTTGGCCTGCGCCTGTGGTTGAAACCACAGAAATCAGTTTCAATCCTCACCGGCCCCGAAAGGCCGGCGCTACCCTGTTGAATGGGTATGGCGTGACAGTCACGCTACGTTTCAATCCTCACCGGCCCCGAACGGCCGGCGACTCCCAGCATTCACTTTTTTGCGCGAAATAAAGAATGTTTCAATCCTCACCGGCCCCGAAAGGCCGGCGCTACAGCCACCCTCACCAGCCCGCTAAATAAGCGGCCTCGCAAAGGTGTTTCCGCGGACCTGTACACAAGTATGGCCTCGTTGAGTGGCTCCATCGATGCTTGCTTGCTATGAACACGCTGATTTCCTCACTTTTTTGCTTCCGCGAACCTCCCGGGATTTTTCCGTCACGTGGGGTCCGCGGAAGATGCTTGCTTTGGTTCGCTTCTGGTGTTAGTATACCATATTTGATTTGTATACTTTTCTGTGATGTTTGATGTTTTGCTGCCATTGGAATATCGATGTATCAGCCTATTAACTTTGTAAAAGTTATTCCTTCGGGCAATGCCGCAGTATGTATGGTGGCAGAATATTCGTGGAAAGATCTGGCGTGCGGCGAGCTTTCAATCTGAATGCGGCTGAATAGCTCATGTGATGGCGCATTGCCCCTGGAGTTTTCGTGCGTAAATATATATAAGCCGCGCAGCGACATCATACCACGGCTGGCGGAATGGTCTCCATCCCAGCAATATATTAGGGCTTCCCAAAATCGTTCAAAATCTTGTTCCTGAAAATGGGTTGCCTGCGCAAAATGTGGTGAAAAGAAGCCATACGCTGCAAATAGCGCATAGGGAGTAAGTGATTTTCGGCCCATTTCACTTACTTTTTGTTCACGATTTTCATCCTTATTAGTTACTGCTACCCTAGTAATAGAGATATCCAGCGGCACAATTGGATCAATCGAACGCGCAAATGTTAATTGCAATGGGCCGCGTACCTGTCCGGATGGATAATCTGTTACGGAAAGCACTGCTCCAAACGTGCGAATATCGTAAAAATTGCGGCACATCCAATCGCGTCGTTTATCTGCCAATTCGGCGGAGCTTTTCTTTTTATCTTTTGGCATATTTGCCACAGAAGGATCTTCCCGTTCAATTGCTTCTTGTGCTCGCGCATGGTGTTCGCTTAGAACCCCCTTTTGCTGCACATAAATATTGTATCCCGGTTCAGTTCCATAATGGATATCGATAAAATCGCGAATTTTGCGTTTAATAGCTACATCAGTTACCATACCATGCATTGTTTCCGGGTCTACCCTCGGTAAATTGCCTGCGTCGGGGTCTCCATTCGGGTTGCCGTTTGTAACATCGAACAGAAACATAAAATCCTGGCGTTTTGCCGGATCAGAATATATATTTTTTGCCATTGTTTTTGTTGCTCCTTGATAATTTTTTAGTTCGTAACTGAATGAGAATCCGGTTGATTGGCTTCAGTTAGTTTCCGCGCTTCGCTTCGCTCTTTAGCAGCTTTTGCGTCCGCCGCTTTTTGATGATAGTAACCTAACGCAAACATTCCCTGCTCTTGTAAATCCAAAGTTGCGGGAAATACATTCAGTCGTTTCATAATCTCTTGCAGTCGGGAATCCAGCGCAAAATATGTTCCCGGCCGGTCTTTGCGAAGCCTGCTTAAATGATCTTGCGAACCCCGGAGAAGTCTGCTGAAAACAGTTGTCGGGGCAGATGAAGCCGTTCCGTAAAAGCGATCGGTAACGGTTGCGTTAACATCACCAAGCGCCGCGCGTTGGATTGACTCGATAACTGCAAGCAAACGGCCGCATAAATAAGCCGGCTCGCCAATGTCTTCTTCCAAATGAGTCATATACTGTGTATCCTTTCTAAAATTTTGTGAGAGCATCACCATTTTAATGAGCGCTGCATGTTCACGTTTTACTTTTTGTTCCGCGCGTAAGCGGCGCACAACCTGATATAAAATCCAAGTAGGCAGAACGCCCCCTTGCAGCGCCAGCCTTACCAGCGCCTGAGTGGTTAAAGAAGAAGGTTTTTCTACTCTGCTTTTGGAATTTGTTACGCTGTTTGTTAATTGCCAAATTTTAAACCAAGCTAAATCTCCGCTAAATTCATCAACAATGCTTTGCAGCTGAAAATATCTGCGGACATTTTCTTTTACTTTGGCAACAGTCGTTTCCAGCCAGTCCCTTACCACAACACGCGCCCCGCTGGCAGAAAGCGCCGCAGCATAAAATGCGCTTGCGTCTGCCACTTCACTTGCGTTTGCGGCGCCGGTAAAAACGGAACCCAATAGGCTTTGTATTTCGGTTGGATTCGGATCCATAATCATGCTGCCGAACGAAAAATCGGAGTCTTTGGTCCAGAAAATATAAGCCGTTGAGCCAATATTGAAATGGGTATTCGTGTCTTTCAGCAAGGTATTGAAAGCGCCGCTAATTTGTTCACTGCATGGTTTGCAGGTTGGCGCAATGAGGGAATTTTCCAATCCATATGATTCAAATGCGTCATTATTTGCAGAGATAAATGTCATGCCGGTAGCTTGGCCGTCGGGAATACCTTTAATGGGTATCCGGTGCCGTTTCAGCGCCGGGCGAACTTCACCGCAGGCAATGCAGCGCAGTATCGGCAATACTTCATCTGAATTTGCGCTGTCATCGGTTTTAACAATCCAGTTTTGCTGAATTGCGGGTAAAAGTACCGGAAATACACCGTTGACCTCAAACGTGAACACCGCAGTTACATCAACATTATCCAGTCGTGGTTCCCCGAACTGATCATACAATTGCAAAAAACGATCGACGGCTTTAACTGACGGCGCGTTACTTGTTGCGGCAAGTTCGCGAATAGCCAGAGCATATGCTTCATGATATTTTTGCGCATGTTCTATTTTTTTGGGGTCATCTGCTTTTTTGGGATCGATCTTACCTAATGTATATTGGCCGTCATCAAAGAAAGGTTTTGCGATAATGATATTGCCGCGTTTAAAATCTGGGCCAAGCATTTCCGGGCCATTTTTCTGTTCTTTTGTTGAGCGATCTAAGCATTGCAAAAAATTACCCGATTCATCTAATTGAATAACATAGCGGACATTTTTTGGTGAATGCATTGATGGCAATTCTCCGGAATTTTGCGCAAAGGCAATTAATTGTTGCAGCAGCATTTATTGAGCCTCCTGTTGCATGAATTCGGGAGTTGGAATGCGTAAAACACCATTATCTAATTGCGCATGAAAAAAAAGCGGGTTTCCGCGTGCAGTTCCGTCTGATATATAGGCAATATCCCAAAGCATCATCCCAATATCGGCATAAAAAGCAATGGGAGTGTCGGTTTCAGAGACCTCACGAAAAAAGGCAGGAAATTCCCGCACTCCGAAATACGGGGTAGAACAGCATTGCCCGTTGGCAACACGTCTGCGGAATTGATCGCGATATTTAGCGGGGTCGTCTGTTGCGTGCGGATGCAAGGCAACATCGGCATAAATGACATATGCGATATCACGCAGCGCCAATGTATGCCTTTGAGTGCGATCTTCATCGGCAAAATAGCCATTGCGCGCGCCGTCACTTTGAGATTGTTTCAGCCAATTTTCTGCCGAGCGTAACGACGCGCGGCTTTTCACTTCATTGCGCAGAATGGAAAAGTAGCGAATCGGCTTTAAAACGTGTATTTCGCGAATAACCCAGCGGAATTCCGGTTTCCAGAAAATTGCTTCTAGAATGCCGCGCGCCGCGGAAGGAGTCATACAGTCATAACTGACGCGCTCTACTTTCATTTCGGGGCGAGTAAAGCAAGCAAAGTCGCCCCAGACCTTTACTGAAACCGGTTCATAAACCAAATTCTTCACAATGTATCCTTTCCCTATTAGAAAATTCCCATTTCAGGGTTTAAGAAGCTATCAAGATCAATGCCAAAAAGGGGATGATATGCGCCTAACCAACGCCATAAACCGGGGATAATTTCGGCGACCGAGCCATGTTCTACGGCAGTTTTAAGATCGAAATGATGCAAATTGACCACATAAGGCTGTAATTTTCGCAAAATTTTTCGCGCGGCAAATTGATTTTGCTGTAACTCGCTTAATGCGGCTTCCGCATAATCTAAGTCTTCAGTAATGGAATCAATCACCACTACTGGAAAAGCGTCACTTTTAATCATGCTAAAATGTTTTGCAACACCCGGATAATCAAAATTTTCTTGCATACGCTGTATTTTGGGTTGATCAACATCAATATGCCGATAAAGTTCTGTGAAATAGTGTTCATATGTGTCTGGATGGTACATATCAAATGTTGAGTACAGCGCTGCAGTGATATCGGCGCCAATTTTATATGCGCCTTGCGGGATTTTGTTTTCCTCCGGAATAAAAATATTCATCCTACCAATAGAATTTTTACCTTCCCTATTTACTCGTCCAGCTGCTTGCACAATGCTATCTAACGGCGCCATGGCGCGGAATCCAACCGCAAAATCTACATCTACCCCGGCTTCAACTACTTGGGTAGCCACCAAATGACAGGGTAAGTTATTTTCCAGCCGCTTTTTTATGGCTATGAGCGTATTTTTGCGGTGCGCGCCATACATGAGTGTTGAAAGATGAAACAATCCATCCATGTCTTCACCAATGATTCGCGCTAAGGTAACTGCATCCTTACGGGTATTAACGATCGTTAAGGATTGTTTTTCAGCAATAATTTGACTTGCCAAATTTTCCCAGCTTATAGGGGTGTTATTTTCCGGCCAATGATAGTCCACTCTTTTTAAAATCGCAAAGTATTTTTGCGCTTCGGGAATAATTTCAGTTACTCACCTTACGCAGGATGAGCAAAAAGGAACAAAATGAGGCATACTAAAAGCAGAGAGAAGCACAAAGGGAAACAAGTATGGCAAAACACAAATCAACAGCCCAGCAAGAGGAAAAGCCGATCA
>JAJYBV010000137.1 GCA_021778805.1 Chloroflexota bacterium
GGACCCCGACGCCGTTTGTGTGGAATGGCAAGCGACGACGCCGACGCGAACGGGCTCGCCTTCGGCGGTTGGGGGGATCAGGAGCCGCGATTGCACATGGCAAGTTATTTGCCAACTGACCCACTAGAACATAAACTGGATATCCGGAGGCAAAGCAAGGCAGGGATTCGCAAGGGGCTACCGCCCCTTGCGCGGGGTTTGGGGTGTCCCCATATATAATTTTTCTATACAAATAAATGACTGTGCAGCCACACATAGATGTCCATGCAATCCGGTAGGGGCACCCCTTGCGGTTGCCTCGAATATCGTGCAGGTATATCTTGTCTCACTTACGCAGAGTTTTGGGTACTCCCGTTTTTATAACGCCGTAAGATAGTAGCCCGTTCCAATAATGACTGCGAGCGCTAAAGCTACAAGAAAAAGCAGAACGATTCTGCGGCCGTCGGGGCCGCGCCGCTGAGGAAATTCACTGTGATTTTTCATGAAAAATAATTCTTCCGCCTGAAGAGATTTTGCCGAGATAAAATAACTGTACTGTCTGGCTTCATTAGAATACCAGAGATGCTTTGAATTGTATAGTTCAATAGGATAATCGCCGATTGATTATTGTTTGTGCAGCCGTAATTACTCAGAATGTTCTCAAAGCTCCGCACAACGGGCATGCGGCGCCCTTTGCGAATCCCTGCATAAGTGGCCGGATCAAGAGGCGTTGGAAGCGCCTGCTGATTTTGTCGGCCGCTGAGATATTCACTTATAATACTCATCAGCAGGACAATTGAACATCTTATACGAATTTGATGGAGAATAGGGTAAACATTATGGCAAATTATCTTATGGGGATCGATCTTGGCACCAGTGGAGTAAAAGCCGCAATTTATGCTGACAATGGGGCTGTTATTGCCTCTGCTGCCGAAACATATCCGCTTTATCATCCGCAGCAAGGATGGGCAGAACAAAACCCAGATGATTGGTGGCGCGCCACCTGCGCCGCTATCCATAAATGCGCGCAGCTTGCAGAAATAGATTCCGCTAATCATTTGGCTGGAATAGCGCTGTCGGGGCAAATGCATGGCGCGGTTTTGCTTGACGAAAACGCAAGGCCGTTGCGTCCGTGTATTATTTGGGCAGATCAGCGGTGCCAGGATGAGTGTGACGAAATAACACAACTGGTTGGCGCAGAAAAACTCATAGAATTGACAAGTAACCCTGCGCTGCCCGGATTTACAGCGCCGAAAATAGTATGGGTGCGCAATCATGAGCCGGAAGTGTGGCAAAAAGTAAAGAAGATAGTGTTGCCCAAAGATTATATCCGGTTTAAACTTACAGGCGAACTGAATCAAGAAATTTCAGACGCCGCAGGTATGGCGCTGCTGGATGTGAAGCACAATCAATGGTCTTCGGAACTGATGAGCATTTTGCAATTACAGGCATCTTTGTTTCCGCAGTTAGTGCAATCTGCCGAAATCGCCGGATATGTTTCATCTGCGGCCGCGGCGGAAACCGGATTAAAAATGGGGATACCAGTAGCGGGCGGCGGTGCAGATAATGCCTGCGCTGCAATTGGCGCCGGTGTGGTTAGCGCCGGTTCGGGTTTAGTTTCTATCGGCACCAGCGGGGTTGTTCTTTCCGCAATGGATCGCCCTCATACCGATTCCGCGCTGCCGGCGCCGCGCACACATACGTTTACTCATGCGGCGCCGAATATGTGGTATATGATGAGCGTTACCCAAGCTGCCGGATTGTCTTTACGCTGGGCGCGTGACCAAATTTACCCAGCGGAAGCGGCAGTTGCGCTGCAAAAAGGCGTGGATGTATATGATTTGATTACGGCTGAAGCAGCGGCAATACCGGCGGGCGCTCATAGCTTGATTTTTCTGCCCTATTTGCAGGGCGAGCGCACACCTATATTAGATTCACAGGCGCGCGGCGGATGGATTGGTTTAACAGCCAGCCATTCTCGCGGAGATCTGGTCCGTGCGGTGTTAGAAGGTGTGGCGTTTTCACAGCGTCAGGGGCTGGATATTATCGAGGGAAGCGGCGCGCACATAGAGAAGATGCGTATAACTGGCGGCGGCGCGCGCAGTGCGCTTTGGAGTGAGATTTTAGCCAGCGCATTAGGGCGCCCGCTGTATCCGTTAGCGGCAGAGGAAGGCCCGGCTTTAGGCGCCGCTATATTAGCCGGAGTAGCGGCGCAAATTTATCCATCGGTTCAATCAGCGGTAGATCGCGTAGTGGCGTTAAAAGATCCGGTTTTGCCGAATGCAGAATGGCAGGAACGCTACGCCGCAATGCTGGAACTTTATGGATCGGTGTATCCGGAAATTCGCCAAACAATATGGAAATTAGGGCAACTATCCACGTGATGCGGATTTTTTTCGCGCCCGTGGCGGCTGCCATAAAACATTCCATTTGGTTTCAAACAATTGGCGATTTTTTTCAAGCAGTTTTTGATAATTTTCAGCGGCAAGTTTGGAAAATGTAGAGCCGCCAATATGGTGCACAAATACGTCTTCGGCGCAAATGGTTCGCAATCCGGCGTTCCGAATTCGCAAAGCATAATCGTCATCTTCAAAGTTGCCCAAGCCAAATCGCTCGTCCAATAATCCTATTTTTTGTACAGTATCAGCGCGCAAAGCAACGCAAAACATATTAGGTGTTCTAATATCAAAGAATGATCCTGCGTGTGCGGTGGTAAACGCTTCAGCAAACGCATCGATTTCTGCGGCTGAAGTGTATGGTATGGGAATGCGCGCCTCATTGCTGGCGTGGCTGGTTACCGGGCCAACCATGCCGATTTCAGCTTGCGATGCGTATTTCAGCAATTGAAACAGCCAGTTGGGGGTAACAATCACATCGTTATTCAGCAGAACAAAATATTCGCACCCTTCCGCGGCGCCGACGCCGATATTGTTGGCTGCGGCGAACCCTTTATTTTCCCCATTTTTTATTAAACGAACATTGGCAAATGTGCGGGTATATTCCTCCAGCATTGCGATAGTTTCGCTTTGCGATCCGTTATCTACGATAATGATTTCATAATTTGGGCCGGTAGTTTTTTCTAATACACTTTGTAATGTAAATGAAGTAACCGCAGCGTTATTATAGGAGACGATGATAATGGCAGTTTTGCCATATTGCGGCGCGGCAGATTCCTGAATCTGCGCTGCGTGTACTTGCGCGGCGGGTATGGCGGTTTCAGGGAGTGTAATTTTGGGTGGCAGCGAATCTTTATAACTTTGGCCGGTGTGCCGGCGGTACCAAATATCGAGGCGAATATTCAGCGGTATAACGGTGTGGTAAATGGAGCGCACCTGTTTACGCAAGGTATCGGCAATTGGCGTGTGCGGTTTGGCTGGCAACATTGAATCCGGCATAGCAATATCCTTTTTATGCGCAAAATCAAACAATAAAATGAAGTACAGTCGGTTAAGCAGTGTTTCAGCCAAAGAGTCAATCCCTTCGGCTGAAACTAGCTGTTGCATATCGGATACGTTGTTAGCGGCGGTCACCGGCTGTTTCGGGATTTATGACGGGAATCTTCGACACATTCCAACGATCATTCACCGAAGCGACTTCGTATTTCACCATCGATATAACATCCGTTGGGCAGCGCACTATGCACAGTCCGCAGCGAATGCATTTTTCTTCATCGATGATCATATCGGCGCCGCGTTCCCATTGGGCGGCTTCTTCATGCAAGGGTTCGTTTTTCACCACACGGGTTAACCCTTCCATGCTGATGCAGTCGTAGGGGCAGATATCGACACATCCGGAACATAAAATACAAGTGGATGGATCGATCATAATATTCAGCTGGCATTGCAGGCATCTGCGCGCCTGGTCTATGGCTTCCTGCTGGGTGTAGCCGGTTTCACTTTCTACGGTGATGCTGTAGCGTTTTTCCAAAGGAAGTGAAGGAATAACCTGCCAAGGGATCGATTCGTAATCATCGACCATACCGCGGCGGAAATCGGGCAGTTCCACTTCAATGGGTTCTTCGGCTTCTTTTTCCGGACCGCCGAGATAGCGGTTTATGGCAGTAGCGGCGTCGCGGCCATCGGCAACTGAAGAAATAAGATTTCTTGCGCCTTCGGTAAAGTCGCCACCGGCAAACAGACCGGGCACATTGGTCATCCACGTATTGCGGTCGATGAGCGGCACTCCCCAGCGATTTTTTTCTATACCCAAGTCATCGGGAATCCATTTGGTAGCGGGATCCTGACCAAAAGCGGCAATAACCATATCGCAATCAATAACGAATTCCGAATCTTTAATTGGAATAGGGCGACGGCGACCGCTGGGATCGGGGTCACCAAGCTTGTTGCGGATAAGTTTCAGACCGGAAACATGAACGCCGTCGTCAGAAACAACTTCTGTTTGTGTGAGCAGGTATTGGAATTCAACCTGTTCATGCATTGCTTCTTCAACTTCATATTCATCCGAGGGCATTTCTTCTTTGGTGCGGCGATAAATAACATATACTTTTTCGGCGCCAAAGCGAATGGCAGAGCGGCAGCAGTCCATAGCGGTAAAACCACCGCCCAGAACAACTACTTTTTTGCCGACAAAAACCGGTTCACCAAAATTTACCTTTTCAAGGAAGCGCAAACCATCAACCACGCCTTTATATTGCAGCCCGGGGATCAATTTGTTATCTGGGCCGGTAATCGGCTTGGTGTCTTGGCATCCGGCGGCAATATATACTGCGTCATATTGTTTCATCATATCGCCAAGCTGCACATCTTTACCGACGGTGGTGTTAAACTTCATTTCTACACCCAATGCGTCCATATATTCGTCAGTTTCCTCATGGGTCACATCGCGGGGCAAACGCCAAATGGGAATGCCTCCAACCATCATACCTCCGGCGACGGGATACGATTCAAAAATGGTAACCGGATATCCCATCTCGGCAAGATCGCGCGCGCAGGCAACCCCGGCAGATCCCGCGCCGATAATTGCAACTTTTTTATCTTTGGTAATTTTAGCTGGTTCAGGCAAATGGCGATATTCGCGGTGGTCGTGGGCAGAGCGTTTCAGCCAGCAGATGGAAACGGGCTTGCCGTCAATTTTATTGCGCCGGCAGACCGGTTCGCAGGGACGCGCACAGGTTCTGCCAAGCACACCCGGCACAACATTGCATCTTCGATTGATGAGGTACGCTTCATCAAAGCGTCCTTGAGAAATAAGACCGATATACGTTGAAACATCAGTGTGTGCAGGGCATCCAACCTGACATGGTATATTCGTTTTATACCAGTCGGGTTCTACAAAAACCGTTTTGTAGCGAGGGTCTTGAGACTGATCGAAATCAGGCATGATTGGCGGATCCTTTCTATAAGGAACAAAATGCTATCCTATATCTGAGTATAACATAGGACTTCAATGTATGGCTATGCAATATGATCTGTCGACAAACGTCAACCATATTTTTTTATGGAAATATTGGTCATCAATTTGCGGTACATAATGGAAGCTCAGTATCCAGTTATTATTTTGGAAACAAGCGCGTTTTTCAGTGATATAATAGTCCTATAATTGTCTCTGAAATCTCATCTAAAGAGTCATAAAAAGTGTATAAATAACTCACCTTACGCACAATCAATCGCACAGGAGGTTTTGAGAGATCGAAGTTCAGACAAACTGGATTGCAGAGCTTTGAGATAGAGCTTTG
>JAJYBV010000138.1 GCA_021778805.1 Chloroflexota bacterium
CTATGCTCTCTGGCAACAGTATGCGCCTCTGCTCAAGCAGCATTTTTGGAAAGAACGCACCTTTTGGAGTGATGGCGATTTTGGTTGCACAGTGGGGAATGCCAGCCAAGAAGTCATTCGACACTACATTGAAACACAAGGGTAAGGAACGGCGATTCTTCCACGAAGCTAAAGACTTCGTGGTTTTCTCGCTCGGCCAGTATAAATCTCGTAACTACTCTGGGGATTTTGACAAAGTCTCCATAAAGCAAAAGATACAGCGCGGCATTGAAAATTAGGTAGCAAAAGCGACCCTTGCGGTCGCCTTTGCCGCCCGGACACCAATATTGCCCTGCGAGATATTTCTTTAATAAAGATATATTTTTGGTGACGCCCCAAACCCCGCGCAAGAGGCTACTGCCCCTTACGAATCCCCGGTTTGTGTATCGCATCTTGTTGTATATGAGCACAGTTGACTTATTATTTGTTGCGGATGAGCAGCTCAGTTATTTTTCCGCGTGCTTTGGCGTTGCTGTTAATCATTCTAGACGCAGATACACGCAGAATTTTCATATTTGGATAAAGCATTTCAAAAAATTCATCGCTCGGATTAGTATTTTTAGGATCGGAATTGCTTATTACTATATATGCTCCACGATCTGATAATTGTTGTATATAGTTGGCAAGCGCTTCCTGTGCCTTATCATCAAAAATAATTTTATTATAGGCAGTAAAATTCGCTGTTGCGTTTAGCGGCCGGTAAGGTGGATCAAAGTATACGAAAGTACCGCTATCAATAAAATCATTCGATAGACGGTAATCTCCTTGTGTAATTGTTACTTTGGATAAAGCAGATGAAACCATCCGTAGATTCTCTTCATCGCATATTAAAGGCGATGTGTAAGAACCTATTGGTACATTGTATGCGCCAGTTCTGTTTACTCGGTACAAACCATTAAAACAGGTTCGATTTAAAAAAATAAACAGGGCCGCTAATTCAATTTTTAGCTGATCTGCTTGTTGTAAAGTGTTATACCGCGCGCGTTTTTCGTAAAAATATGCTTTGCGCAATTGGTTGTCAAGCGGAAGATATTCTGCTTGATACTGCGCCAGCAACGCAATCAAATCATCCGGATGATCGCGCAATATGATGTATGTGTTTATTAACTCAGCGTTTGTGTCACAAATAAATATCTCATCAAGTATATATTGACTCAGAATATCAAAAAGCACTGCGCCTCCGCCAACAAAAGGTTCTGCATACTTGCGTATTGATTTGCCAAGCTCTGCCGGATAGTGCTTTTGGAGTTCGGTTATTAATTGTTTTTTACCGCCGGCCCACTTCACAAATGGTTTAGGTTTCTTTGCATCCATATAGTAATTGCCTCCGGTCATCTACACAAATTTTACGATATTCGGCCAAAATTAGGTATATATGCAATCGGGGGTAAAAAAAATCGGCGCGCCGGTAGAAAATACCAAACTCGCCGATAATTGTGTGGTGCGTGCGGCGGGGATTGAACCCGCGACACCACGATTAAAAGTCGTGTGCTCTACCACTGAGCTACGCACGCATCACGTCTATTGTAGCACATGAACATAGGGTACTGCAAGTGCGAATGCTTAGAAAAATAGCGGATTTTTGCCTATTTTAGCAAGAATGCGCATTATTCGGCGGCAACTTTTTCTGCTGCGTCATCCAAAAATGGCGTTGGCATAGGATTTGTGTGGCTATATTGCCATTTTTGCGAAAATTTTCTCACCACAAACCAATAAAACAACGCGATTCCTATGAGTGTGAAGATACCCGTCCATTGCGCCTGTTTCAGTGTATCTATTCCTAAAAACGAGACAAATATATTTGATCTTGCAAAAAATATAATAAATTGTCCGATGGAATACATAGCTACATATAGGCAGAAAAATGCCCCAGATTTTATCTGTTTGGGCAGAATTAGGCGCAATGGCCACAGAATGGCTAAAGCTATGAGGTTAATCAGCATTTCATACGCCGCAGCCGGCTGATAGGGTACACCAAGCTGCTGAATAAATGAACCGGTGTTGATATATGCCGTTGCCCATGGCAATACATGTGAATTGGCAACATACGCTATGCATGGAGCGTGCACGCAGACCGTTGGCGGAGCATATACATTCGCGACGGGATAACCGACAATATCACCGTTTACCAAATTGCCAAACCGGCCAAACATTTGGCCCACAGCGCCAAAAAGTCCCCCAATATCCAGGGCCAGCCATGGGGAAAGACCATATTTACGCGAAAAATACATTATTGTTGGAGCCGCAAGAAAAATAGCTCCAAAATACGCCATGCCGCCGTTCCAAACCGCAATAATATTGATCGGTTTTTCGATATAATTGGTCAGCAGATCCGGCTGTTGGATAACGTAATAAAGTCTGCCGCCAACTAAGCCTGCTATAGCGGCCCAGATAAACAAACGCCAAATATACTCGCGGGATACACCTAAATGATCCGCATAGCGCAGAATGGCCAGCAAACCGGCGGCAATAGCTACAATATAAGCTATGCCATACCAATGAATGCTGATCTTTCCCATTTGCAAAGCGATTGGATTAATGTTAATGACAAAATATTCCAAAGAAAATCCGATTGGTGAAATGAACGGCATAACAAGTTCAAACTTTCTGAGAGATGTTGTTTTAGGTTAACGCAGAACAATTTGAGAGCAAGCTCAAGCAAATTGCCTGTTTTATACAATATACCCGCAATTACCCCGAAGTAGTTTTTTTTCTGGTTTTGGCGGGTTTGGCGGCAGTTTTTGCTTGGGCAGCAGCTACAATCCATTCGCGCAATCGCGTTTCAGTTGCGCGGGCCGAAAGTTTTGCAGTTGGGTCCATCTCAAATTTGCGGATCAGCGCACGCAAAGCGCCGGCGCGCAATGAGGCAAGCTCGTTTTGCAGCGCCTCTGCGCCGTGTTCAAGCAGTATTTTGAATGGATCGATAGCGTCGGCGGGAGCAGCGGCGCCGGGTACTGTTGGCGCGCCATAGCGGGAAGATCGGCGATTTTGGCGCAAACCTGCCGGTGGCGCAGATTCAGTTGCCATGTTGGCGACAGGCTGATCAATCGCTGCAACACTTCCTATAGCCAAAGATAAAGGTAATTCGGGCTGCAATCGCTGAGCAATGCGCGCCGCCAGCAAAGGATCGCCGGCTAATTCATCCGCAACTGCGCGGAGCAGCTTCGGAAGCTTTTCTGAAAATTCATCTTGCGTATCAGACATAGCGCCACTCCAAGGAAAAATCTGTCAGCTTCGCCGCTGCTGTTTGCGAGAATAAGGGGTTTGCGAGGCTTTTGATTTTTTGATGACTTCCTGCGCCAAATCGGTGTATGCAAGCCCCGCCGGACTGTTAGGCAGGAATGAGACAATACTTTCGTTGCGGCGGTGCGATTCCTCTAGCTTGATGCTTTTGGGTATGTGTGTAGTCAGCAATCGTTCTTCAAACTTTTTTTCAAGGATGCCATAGGTTTCGCGGGACAAACGTGTTTCATCATAAAACGTTACCAGCACACCCAGCAGTTCTAAATCTTCAATATTTAGTTCATCACCGATTTCATCAATGGTTGCAAGCAATTTATCCATGCCAATCAAGGAAAATTCCGACAAAGAAACCGGAATAATAACATGTTGCGACGCCGCTAACGCATTCTGCGTCAATAATCCAAGGGAAGGCGGTGTATCGATGATGACGTACTCAAAATCAATCAGACGCAGCGCCCGGGAAAGTTTCCACTCTCGCGCTGGTTTTGCCGCAAGCTCAATATCAATATTTTGCAGGCGCGGATCTCCCGGCACAATGGATACAAATTCTTCGTTGGAAGGCAGAATAATTTTCTCAAGCGAAATTTTTTCCATGAGAACATCGTAAAGCGAAGGGGTTGGATGCACTAAACCGGTTAGGGAATAGGTTGCGTTGCCTTGGCCGTCTGCGTCGATAACGAGGGTTTTTCTGCCGGTCTTTCCTATAGCCGCCGCCAAGTTTACTACGGTCGTTGTTTTTCCTACGCCGCCTTTATTATTTGCGACACACAAAACAATCATAAATTTTCCTTGAAACTCATTGCAATATCTGGTATCTTCAAGTATATCATATTTTTATGGCGGCATTTCGAATAGTTGCTTCCGCTTGCGTTTTCTCAGCGGAAAAACGTTTGCCGCTATCCAATGCTTTGAAAATCCGGTGGTTTCGCCACTGAAGAATAACGAGGAATCCGACGATGGATTTTACATTAAGCGATGAACAGCTAGCCATCCAGCAAGTCAGCCGCGACTTTGCGGAAAATGTCATTAAACCTCGCGCCTTTGCTATGGACGCTTCCGGTGAGTTTCCGCTGGATATTATTCAGCAAATGGGCGCGCTGGGACTTTTGGGTTTGCCAATACCAGAGCAATATGGTGGCGCCGGCGCCGATTTTCTTGCTTACTGCGTTGCGCTGGAAGAAATTGCGCGCGGCGACGCTTCGGTTGCCATAACTATGGAAGCGCACACATCGCTTGGCGCAACACCTTTTTTGCTGTTTGGCACGGATGAGCAGAAAAAAACCTATTTGGAGCCGCTGGCTAGCGGCCAAAAACTGTGGGCGTTTGGTTTAACAGAGCCTCAGGCGGGTTCAGATTCCGGCGGGACACAAACTCACGCTGAATTGGCAGATGGCGAATGGGTTATCAATGGCTCTAAAATGTTTATCACCAACGCCGGAACCTCGATGACGGCAGGCGTAACGGTTACAGCTGTAACCGGTGTAAAATCAAATGGCCGCAAGGAAATCACCAATTTAATTGTTCCTACAGGCGCCGAAGGATATGTTATTGGCCCCCCGCTTAAAAAGATGGGTTGGAAAGCATCGGATACACGGCCATTATCATTTGATAATTGCAAAGTGCCACAAGAAAATGTGCTTGGCTCCGTAGGCGGCGGATTTAAGCAATTTATGCAAACTTTAGACGCCGGAAGGGTGGCAATTGCCGCTTTGTGTGTGGGTTTAGCGCAAGCCTGCTTGGATGAGTCGCTGAAGTATAGTCACGAAAGAAGTCAGTTTGGGAAACCATTGCATGATTTCCAGCTGATTCAGGCGAAATTGGCCGATATGGCAACTGAAATTGAGCTTTCGCGGCTGATGTATTATAAAGCGGCGTGGCTGCATATGCAGGGCAGAGATTTTACCAAAGAAGCCTCGATGGCTAAGCTGTTTGCCTCTGAAACATCAAAGCGCGCGGCAGATCAGGCGGTGCAAATTCATGGCGGCTATGGTTTTATGGATGACTATCCAGTTTCGCGCTATTTCCGCAATGTAAAAGTGAATGAAATCGGCGAAGGCACCAGTGAAGTGCAGCGCATATTAATCGCCAAACAGCTGCTGCAATCTTTGCGCTAAGTTTATATGTGTTTGTGCAATTTGGCAAATTTTTTCAACTGAAGCGCCGGATTCATTATAGACCTGAGCATACGTAAAGCAGGAGGCTCCGCCCCTTACGAATCCCTGTGGGCGTGGTGTGGTATTGTTAAAATAAAAATTATTTGGGGACACCCCAATCCCCGCGCAAGGGGCTATCGCCCCTTACGAATCCCTGTGGGCGTGGTGCGGTATTGTTAAA
>JAJYBV010000044.1 GCA_021778805.1 Chloroflexota bacterium
GGACACCCCAATCCCCGCGCAAGAGGCATCCGTCCCTTACGTATCCCCATATGTGCCGTGCGGGCATATTTTACAATAATAATTTTGGGGACACCCCAATCCCCGCGCAAGAGGCATCCGTCCCTTATGAATTCCCGGTTATGTGTGCCGTGCGGGCATATTTTACAATAATAATTTTGGGGACACCCCAATCCCCGCGCAAGAGGCATCCGTCCCTTACGTATCCCCATATGTGCCGTGCGGGCATATTTTACAATAATAATTTTTGGGACACCCCAATCCCCGCGCAAGGGGCATCCGCCCCTTACGTATCCCCGGTTATGCAGGTATGTCTTATTCTTTTTTTAGGATCAGGTCTTTAGAAGACAATACGTTAAGAAAAAGTAGTATGCTTATTGCAGAATGCGCGATAAACGGTATAATAAAGGAGAGGAAATATATCCTCTCTTTTTGTTTTTATTTAATTTTTATCAATTATTGCCGATCATATGATAAAGTAAGGCTTGCGTGTATGTGAGTGATTGCAACTTGCCTACACAGCGCTGGCAAGAAAGGGATCTGTGGCGCTTTTTGCCCGTAAAAAGGCAGCGTCAAGGGTTTTCCTTTCATTTGCAGATGGATGCACAAGTTTTACCGGAGATATGTTCTGCCGGAGAATTGCCATGGATACCATGATTGGCCGCCAAATCGGACGATATGTTATTGATGAAGAAATCGGACGAGGCTCGATGGGCGCTGTATATAAAGCGCATAAGTTAAATGAACCCGACCAGTTTGTTGCAATGAAAATTCTCCTTTCAGCGCTGACTTCTGATAACTCGTTTATCACACGTTTCAATCGCGAAACAGAGGCGCTGCAGAAGATGAAACATCCGAATGTTATTCGTGTGTTTGACGCCGGGCAAGATGGATCGATGATATATTATGTTATGGAATACATCCCCGGTATAACAGTTGGGCAGACGCTAAAGAAACAGAAAAAGATTGATCCGCTGCGAACAATTGAAATTGGCGCGCAGATAGCTGATGCGCTGGATTATATACATAGCGAAGGGCGCCTGATTCACAGAGATATTAAACCCGATAATATCATTGTAGATAGATGGTCGCATGCCCGATTGCTGGATTTTGGCTTAGCGCGTATTAATGGCTTGTATACCATAACTCGAACGGGAATGGTTGTAGGCAGTTTATATTATGTTCCGCCGGAAAATTTACATGGAGAAAAAATTGACGGCAGAGCAGATATCTATGCGCTTGGCGTTAGCTTGTATGAAATGATAACCGGTGTACGGCCATTTCGCGGCGCCACATTGCAAGAAATGAGCAAAGCTATTAATATGGGCGCGCCGGTTCCCCCCAGCGTGCTGGAACCGGATATTCCAATTGAATGTGAACGGATTATTTTAAAAGCTATGGCGCGTTTACCGCAAGATCGCTATCAACGCGCTAAAGAGATGGAAACAGATTTACGTTTGCTGCAGGAAAATTATACCGAACACTGCGAAACAAAACATCTTTCGGCGATTCAACCAGATGTATCTGCGCCGCCTGCGGCAGCCTTTAATCAGCCGCTGCCCGCTTCAGATATTCAGCCGGTTGATCCGCGTTTTGCGCGCGCGCCGAATTTGTAACACCACCTATCTTAATTATTCATAAAGTGATGTTTTTATGGGATTTCAATTTGCGCCGATTCAATTTCCCGGTAGACTGTTTGTTGTCGAGGGAGTAGACGGCTCTGGGAAAAGTACTCAAATTGCCTTGTTGCGGCAATGGCTGGTAAATGAAGGTTATACGGTTTTTTTTAGCGAATGGAACTCTTCTCCCTTAGTCAAAGAGACCACTTCGCGTGGCAAGAAAAAACATTTGCTTACCCCTACCACATTCAGCCTTATTCACGCTACCGACTTTGCAGACCGCACGGAAAAATGGATCATTCCGCCGCTTAAAGCCGGGGCTATTGTTTTGGCTGATAGATATGTGTTTACTGCGTTTGCTCGCGACGCTGCCCGCGGCGTGAACTCTGAATGGGTGCACAATCTCTATAATTTTGCGGTGCAGCCAACAGTTGCGTTTTATTTCCGTACACCGCTGGATGTTTCTTTAAGCCGTATTCTTGGTGGACGCGCTGAACTGAAATATTACGAAGCCGGTATGGATTTGGGGCTTTCAGCAGACCCTAAAGAAAGCTTTAAACTCTTCCAAAAGCGGATTATGGAAGAATATGAATCGATGATTGAGCCGTTTCATTTAACGGTTATGGATTCGCTGGCGCCGATTCAAGACCAGCAACGGCTGATGCGTGAGCTGGTTGAGCCGCATCTTTCCGGCCTATATCGCAATGCGCCTACCCGATTTATTTCCGGCCGATCTGGATCTCCGCGCGGACGCAGCAAGGAGAGATCATTGTGACAAAAATGCAATTTTATGGGCATAATTCAATGGATTTTGAGGCCCCGGAAGATCTGCTTCCCGGCAGGCTGTTTGTTTTAGAAGGAACCGATGGCGTTGGCAGGTCTACGCAAATTTCATTATTGCGGCCGTGGCTGGAAAGCTCTGGTTTTGCTGTGGTCGATACCGGTTTGCGGCGTTCTCCGCTGGTTGGCAAAGGGATTGATGAGGCAAAACGCGGCCATACACTCGGCCCATTAACGATGGATTTATTTTACGCCACTGATTTTTCCGACAGATTGGAAAATATCATTATTCCGGCCTTGCGCGCAGGTTTTATCGTTTTAACCGACAGATACATATATTCGCTTATCGCCAGAGCAACGGTGCGCGGCGCTAATCGCGATTGGATAGAAGGTGTTTACAGCCTGGCGCTTATTCCCGACGCAATATTCTACTTGAAGGTAGATATTCAAACATTGGTGAGAAGAATTGTGCCGCGAGGTTTTGATTATTGGGAATCTGGCATGGATTTGCGGTTGGGTGATGATTTATATGATAGTTTTGTGGAATATCAAAAACAGCTGCTGAAACAATTTGAGCAGATGAAAGATACTTTTCATTACCAAACTATCGATGCTTCCCGCTCTATTCCACAAGTTTTTGCCGAATTGCAAAAACGCATCGAGCCGCTTTTGCCGCTTGAATAAAAATGATTTGCAGGGCGCACCGGAATTTGGCCAAATTCCGGCCGGCCTTTTTGGTTTTTCCCCCTCAGTTTGCCGGCAGTTTATCTGCTTGTTCACTTGCCTCATAGACGCACAGGCGCAGATTTGATATACTTAAAGAAATCAAGAGAAATCTTTTTTATGCTGTGCTGAAAGATCGCAGGAGGATCGCTGTCAATGCGCTGTCATATCTCTGCAGCCTATAAATCTGATATAGGAAAAGTGCGCGCTCGAAATGAGGATACCGGTTTTGTTGAAATTGCTCATGAAGATGTTGCGCTGATTATTGTCGCCGATGGAATGGGCGGATACCGCGCCGGAGATAAGGCCAGTTCGCTCGCGGTAGAAACTATTCGCGCAGAGCTAGAGCCGCTGCTGAATTTTAATGATACGCAGCATATCGCTTCCAGCAATCAACCAACCATTCGACTGAATGATAAAGATAATGAGCGATCTACCATTGTGCTGCCGGAAACCGCCGAAAGTGATTTTGTAACGGGATTTATTCATAATGCAGTGCAGCGCGCCCACGCCGAAATTATAGCCTATGGCAAGCAGCATCGCGAATCGCGTGGTATGGGGTCTACCGTTACCTTATGCGTTGTTATCCGAAACCGGGCATATTTTGCCAATGTCGGAGACAGCCGCTCTTATATTCTGATGAATGGCGATCTGCGCCCTGTTACCAAAGACCACTCTTTAGTAGCGCGCTTAGTCGATTCGGGTGAAATTACTCAGCAAGATGTATATAATCACCCCAATCGCAACCTAATTTACCGTTCTTTAGGCGCCGAGGAACAGCATAATTTGGAAGTTGATATTTTTGAAGTGGATCTCCAAAGCGGCGCAATGATTATGCTGTGCTCTGATGGTTTATGGGAGAAAGTGCATGAACCGGAAATGCTGCGTATTTTGCAATCAGATCTGCATTTGCCGGATATGTGTGAAACGCTCATTAAAAAAGCAAACGAATATGGCGGTGAAGATAATATTACCGTTGCCATTGCGCAATGCGCTTTTTCCGCCGACTCTACAGCGGTGCTGCGCAACGCTATATCCGAGGCTGATACCGGGGAACAAAATTCAATCTCTGCAGATTCCTCAGATGAATCCCAAAGCTCATCTGCTACAACGAATGTCGGCAAATAGGGGAAATAAATTAGTATGAAATGTTTGCACTGCGGCTCTTCCGCTCGCCCCGGCGACCTGATATGCCGTTCGTGCGGCGCCACTTTTGCCACCAAACCAAAAGAAAGCGCCGCGCTTAAAAAAATACTTGCAGACCGCGCCGGAGCGGAGAAACGGCAGGGGTCTGCCGATGAATCGCTGCCTGAAACTGTGGCAGATCTGCCAAATACTTCATCACAGGAAAGTGAAGCAGAGAATCAAGATTCGAAATCTGTCGCGCCGGAGCAGGGAAATATTATTGCCAACCGGTTTAAAGTTTTGGGTGTTGTGGGGATGAACGATTTTGGCGCTGTATATGCTGCGCAAGATATATTTGATGGCGCAACATGTTGGTCTTGTCAAGCGGAATGGCGCGTTGGTGAAGACCAATTTTGTCCGGATTGCGGCGCGCAGCGCTTTGGCAAAGAGATTTGGCTGCACGCTTATGTTGCCGATTTAGCCGGAGAAGCCGATACTGTTATCTTCGATCACACCGGTGATTGGCTGGTATACCATACAAAACCTGATTTTCAAGATATTGGCTATGACACAAACGCTTTACCGATTATCAGTGAATCCCCTGCAAGCAATACCCCGCTCTCTGCGGCGGCGCAAGATGAAGCAGCATCGGCAGATCAATTTACCGATGCGCCGACAATGGAGTTTACTCAATTTGAACTAACCGGCGCCATTCAGGAAAATATTGCGGCAGAAAACTCCGATTCGGCGCCGCAGCAGCGTGAAAATACTCCGCAGCGGGTTTGGAGCGCCAATGATATGCCCACTGTAGAAACGCTGATTTTTGAGCAATTTCCTGAATCTGCCGACGAAAACATCCAGTTTTTATGCTCTGTGAGCAGCGATAGAGGAATTTTGCGGCGAGATAAGCCGAATGAAGACAGCGCTCTCATTTTTTCATTGATGGTTGGTGGCGAATCAACAGCGCAGCAGTTAACCTTGTGCCTTGTATGTGACGGTTTAGGCGGCCATGATGACGGCCAAAGAGCGGGTAGATATACCGCGCAATCTATTGCCGCAACTGTTATTGATAAAATTGTTAAACAATCCTTAACCCATCCCAAAGGAATACAATATACCGCAAACCAGCTTGGTGATACGCTGAGCGAAGCCATTCGCAAAGCAAACGCCGATTTGGTGCATTTAAATGCTAAGGAAGGCGGCGATATGGGCTGCACAGTTACCGCTTTGCTGTCCTATGGCTCCGAAGTATGCGCCGCCAATGTGGGAGACAGCCGAACATACTTGTTTCGCGATGAGCGCCTGACCCAAATCACCAAAGATCATTCGCTAGTGGCGCGATTGGTTTTAGCCAAAATGATCCGCCCCGAAGAAATTTATACCCATCCGCAGCGCAGCAAAGTATATCGCAGTATGGGTGAAATTGAAGATGTGGAAGTGGATATTTTCCCCATGACTGCACACAAAAAAGATGTATTTTTGCTGTGTTCCGACGGATTATGGGAAATGGTTCGCGACCCCGAAATTGCCGAGACGATGTTGCGGTTTGGTCATTTGGGGCCGGCAGCGCTTGCGCAAAAATTTGTTGAAGTGGCAAAAGAATTCGGCGGTGAAGATAATGTAACCGCTGTAGTAGCGCAGGTGATTTAATGAGCGAAGCAACTTTGCGCATAACATCGCATCCAACACGCGAACCATTACCAATTACGCAAACTGCGCAAATGGTCTATTCTATTGCCGAAATTCAGGCCCCAATTCAGCCGGCGCCGGCGCGGCCGATGAACATTGCCTTTGTTATCGATCGTTCCGGGTCTATGAAAGGCATACGGTTAATAGCGTTGAAAGAAGCGCTGCGCCGCGCCGTTGATATGCTGGATTCCGAAGATTTCTGCTCCATTGTAACTTTTGATGATATGGTAGATGTACTGGTACCTTCGCAAAAAACCGCTGACGGCGCGCATCTGCAAAACGCTATTGGAATAATTGAAGAAGGCGGCGGCACTATGCTTTCATTAGGTGTAAGCATGGGGCTGGCCGAGCTGGAAAAGCATGCGCATGAATCTTTTGCGCAGCGGATGATTTTAATAATCGATGGCGCCTCGCATAATGATGAACAATATTGCGCCGATTTATTTGCCAAAGCGGCGCAAATGGGCGTTATTATTGATGTGTTGGGCATAGGCGCAGAGTGGGATGATTTGCTGTTGTTAAATGCCGTATCTTCAACCGGTTCGCCGCTATTTTCTTTTATAATGAACCTGCCGGAGATTGAGCAGGAGTTGGTAAAACGTGTTGTTGCGGCTAAAGCGACTGCGGCGCAAAATATCAAAGCGCAAATAACTTGCGTGCCGGGCGTTGAATTGCAGCATATTTCGCGTGTAGCGCCGCAACTTGTCATTTACAGGCAACTTAAAACGCCGGAAGATGATTCGCAAACGCTGCAATTTGGTGCCGCCGCATATGCCTCGCGAATTATATTGCTGATAGAAACAATGGTAGAGCCGCGTAAGGCCGGATCATTTCGGTTGGCCAAAATCAGCGCGGAATATATGCTTTCCGACGGAACTTTAGGTTTACAGCAAACTGATGTTGTTGTTCGGTTCAGCGCCGGTGTTGCAAAACGGCCGCATACCGATCCCTTAAGTTTGTATTATATTCAGCGGGTAAACGCGGCGCGAATTATTGTGCGCGCTTTGCAGGAGAAAGCGCCGGAGCCGGTAACTATTTCGGAAGGAATAGTAAAACTGTTTGACGGTGAAGGCCGCGAATTGCTGCAAATGCTTCGCAGTGGTTCTGTTATTACCCCCGAAACCCGCAAAAAATTGCTTTTAAAAACCAGCGCGCTTACTTTACAGCGCCCGGCGCCCGTATCTACAGAAAGAGAGCAGGCAGATTATGGCAATTCAATGTGATTGTGGTTTTTCCAATGCAGATGGCGCATATTTTTGTGAAAGCTGCGGGCAGCCGTTGACTGAAGACAGCGCTTTGCATGTTGCGGTGCGCGCTTGCAAAGTGTGCGGCGCCCCAAATATGCCGGCCGCCGATCGGTGCGCGCAATGTGGCGCAGTGCTGCCGGTGGTTATATTCCGTGAAAAAAACGAATCCAAGCGTGGAGCTAAATCGCGCAATCGGGCTGCTAAATTGATTGTTACGGAAGATAATTCTATTTACGAACTTTCTGCTGAGAAAGAAATTATCATCGGCAGAACCGATACGCAATCGCAAAGCTATCCGGATCTTGATTTAACACTGCACCATGGTGATGATGGTGGAGTATCGCGCATCCATGCGCGTATTTGGCGTGAAAACGGCGCATATTTTATTGAAGATCAGCGTAGCACAAATAATACCTATGTAAATAATCAGAGGCTGGAACCGTTTCATCCAACTGCGCTGCGAAACGGCGATATTCTGCGCTTAGGCAAAGTTGAACTGGTATTTGAATACGTAGATTCGGCGGATTCCTAGTGTCCTTTTGCCGGCGCGGTATTTGCGCTGGGCCGGAATGTCCAAAACCGATGCATTACAAAATTGACACCCGTGACTATGATAATGGCAATTGCCTGAGCTATTACGGCTGAGAGATGCCCAAATGTATGGAACGATGTCGCCAAAATTAAAGTTAGCGCAAATCCGACAGACGCAGGTAAATGGAAGCGCGCGCATCGCAGCCATATCGGCCGGCCAGAATTAATAGTCATGCTGCGGAAGGTAATTTGGTCATTCAGCGCGAAATTATATAAAATTGATATTTCTGTGCTGATGGCGCTAATCGACCAGAACGGCAAAAGTTTTGCATGCGCGTCTAATTCTCTAACCGCAATAAGGTTTACTAACGCTGCAGATCCCCCAACGATTAAAAACATCAAAATGCGAACAACTTCTTCACCTTTGCCATGAAAATACTTTTCCGCTATTTGCACGGCCTTGTTATACCAACCAGGCGCTGGGATGGGGGCCGGTGTGGCGGCAGGCTGCGCTAAATTTTTGGGAATGGCGCGCCGTAAAACAGTTTTATCCCAATCAGAAAAATCAGTATTCCAATAAATATTGCGTCTGCTTTGTGAAGCGTTTTTATCATCTTTAACCATATTGCTATTTGGCATGTATACACCTTAATGTTTTAAATCTTGCGAACAAGTAGGCTGATCTTAGGGTTCTGTTACTATCTAACCACAAAATAGCTTAAAAAATACGCTAAGTTTAGTTTACAATTTCATATCTATGTATATAAGACGAGTATAACACACTTAGCGTGGCTCCATAGCCCATAAAGCCGCTAAAACAGTAGATTTCTCTAAAAAAAATTATAATGCGGGTTATCCAAAAGTCCCATTGATTACTATCTTTCATTAGGTAAAACGCGCTATACGGCCGCAAAGTTTCAAAAAGGGCAGTGAACGCTGCCCCTTTGAATTGCATATCATTTTTGTATGTTCTTTGCTTATTATTCGGCTGATTGTACGTGGTGGCAGTGAACCCAATGGCCATTTTCCAGATTTGTGCGCTGTGGAAACCGTTCTTTGCAAACATCCATAGCAAGAGGGCAGCGCGGATGAAAGCGACACCCCGAAGGAGGGTTTACAAGGCTGGGAATTTCACCCCGAGCCGGTAAAACAGGTATCTCTGCTGCCGGATCTGCCAAACGATCTGGGTCGGGAGCCGCCGAAAGCAGCAGTTGGGTATATGGATGTTTAGGCTGCTGGGTAACTTCTTCACTGGATCCGCCTTCCACCATTTGCCCGGCATACATAACCAAAGTTTCTTCGGCAAAATAGCGTGCGCTGGCAATATCATGGGTAATAAAAAGAATCGCCAATTTCTCTTCTTCCTTGAGCTGGGTCATCAAATTTAAAATATCCAGCCGAATGGAAACATCCAGCATCGAAACCGGTTCATCGGCCAGCAATATTTCCGGCTGCACGGCCAGCGCTCTGGCGATTGCGACACGCTGCCGCTGCCCGCCGCTTAATTCATGCGGATGTTTTTTTAAAAATTGCTCTGCAGGTGTTAAACTGACGCGCTGCAGCAGTTCCGGCAAAAACTGATGAACATTGCTGAATGTGGCATGACCATGCGCTACAAGCGGCCTGCTAAGCGTATATGCAATGGACGTTGCCGGGTTTAATGATGAAAAAGGATCTTGAAATATCATCTGTACTTTGCGCCGATAGGCGCGTGGCGCAATGGCTCCAGCGTCTTGGCCATCCAGGGAAATTTTACCTGAGGTTGGATCATAAATTCTGGCAAGTACGCGCGCAACGGTTGTTTTGCCGCTGCCGCTTTCACCTACCAGCGCGGTAACTTTTCCTGGATATAATGAAAAAGACACATCTTCAACGGCGCGCAAATAACGCCGCCGCAGGCCAAATTGACCTACCGGGAAATATTTTTGCAGACCCTGAACTGTTAATATTGGTGTATTTACATCTTTCATACACGCATTCCTCTTCTTTGAGAGTTGGCGGCATACGCGGCGGCAATATCTTCTTCTGTTGGAGGTGTTGCGCGCAAAGCAGTATCATATAAATGGCAGGCAGTTTGCTGCGCCGGAAAAGCGGGATCGGCAGTTTTTAGAATAGGCAGCGCCGATTGACATGCGGCAAACGCCATTGGGCAGCGCGGATGAAAGGCGCACCCTTGCGGCAGCGCGCGCAAATCAGGCGGTGAGCCGGCAATGCCAAATACTTTTTTCGCCGGGCCGCGCAGCGGTGGAAATGAGTGCAGTAAACCATAGCTATAGGGGTGCCTGGCGTGGGTGTATAAATTACGCCGATCGCCATATTCTACAATGCGCCCGGCGTACATAATAGCAACATTATCAGCTAATTCCAGCAGCAACGAAAGATCGTGCGTAATAAAAATAACCGAGAATTGCAGATTTTGCCGCAGACGAATCATTTCAGATAAAATTTCGCGCTGCGCCACAACATCCAGCGCGGTTGTTGGCTCATCCATTATAATAATATCTGGATTCAGCGCTAAAGCAAGCGCAATGCCGGCGCGTTGCCGCATACCTCCGCTTAATTCGTGCGGAAAACTGTGCAGGCGATCTGGGGCAATACCTACCATTTGCAGCAGCTCTACAGCGCGCTGATCAATGTCTTTGCGAGACATGTGCGGCCGATGGGTAGTAAAAATATCGCGGAATTGCGCGCGCAGAGATAAAACCGGGTTTAACGCATTCATAGCGCTTTGAAAAACGATTGCCAGTTCATTCCAGCGAAACGCGCGCAGCGCAGCGCCGGAAAGCGCCAAAATATTTGTTGGCGGTGTGTTTTTGCCGTAATAAAGTATCTCTCCGGATACAATATTTGCGGGATTGCGCAAAATATTGGCGATGCCATACGCTAAGGTAGATTTGCCGCAGCCGCTTTCCCCTGCCAGCCCTAAAAATTCACCGCGCCCCAACGTAAAACTCACGTCGGTTACGGCGTGCGTTGCGTCTTCATCGAATCCGTAGTCTATGGAAATATGTTGAACAGAAAGTATGGGATCGCTCATATTGTTGTTACCTTTTTTAGTTGCTTGCGCTTGCGTGACTTAAATTGGCGCAGACGCGGATCGGCAATTTCATCAATACCGAAATTAATCAGTGTTAATCCGGCGCCGAATAGCGCAATGCATAAACCCGGCGGAACAAACCACCACCATTGCCCAACAATCAGCGCGGCGTTTACTTGCGCCCAATATAGCATGGTTCCCCAACTGATGGTGTTTAAACTGCCTAAACCTAAAAATTCCAGGGTAGCCATGGCAACTATAACATTGGAAAAATTGTTGACTATTCCCGCGGAAACCAGCGGAAGTTCATTTGGCAAAATTTCAAAAAATAGAATACGCCATGTTCGTTCTCCCATGGACCGCGCGGCAACAATAAAATCGCGGCTGCGCAAAGAAAGCGTTTGCGCGCGCAGTGAACGCGCAACATAGGCCCAAGATGTTACAAAAATGGCCGCAGATACTGTTAGCGATCCGCGCGGTAAAAAAGCTGCCAGCACAATTGCCAGCACTAATCCCGGAATAACTAAAAATACATTGGATAAAACGGTCAACAGTTCATCCCACCAACCGCCGAAATATGCGCCAACTATTCCGATGACGGCTCCCAAACTTTCAATGGCTATGGTTGTGCCCAATCCCCAGAAAATTGACGTGCTGGTTCCTACAATCAGCTGTTCCAAAATATCTTGGCCGCCGGTAGTTGTACCCAGTAAATGCTGCCAGGATGGCGACAGATTGATTTGCCGTGTATATAAAGCGGGGTTATTATGAATAAACATTGGGCCGAATATTGCCACTAATAGAAAAAATCCGACAATTCCGGAGCCAATTGTTACCTTAATATTACTGGTAATGAATTTCCAAATAGTTAAAACTGTTTTACCGACCTGAATGAACGGTATTTTCTTTGGCAGGTCTTTTGCTGGCGACATATTATTTCCTTTCCTGCCGGATGCGAGGATCCAGCAGCATATATGCAATTTCCGCCAAAAAATTTGCCCCAAGAACTGCTAATGTTATAATCAAAAAAATAGCTTGCAGCAGTGGGTAGTCATTTGCGTTAATTGCCTGCAACAGGGTATACCCAATGCCGGGGTAAGAAAAAACCAGTTCAACTACAATTTGCCCGCCAACTATAAACCCCATTGAAAGCGCCAGCCCCGAAATGCTGGGTAAAATTGCGTTGCGCGCGGCGTACATCAGCATAATACGGCGGTTCGTTAGCCCTTTGGCGCGCGCTAATTGCACATAATCTTCCGATAATGTTGTTACCATGGTATTGCGCATTGTTAGCAGCCACCCGGCCAGGGTTGAAATAACTAATGTAATCGCCGGTAAAATAGCGTGTGAAAGTATGCTGAGGTAATACGCGGAAGTTCCGGTGTCAAAATTTGTGTTATATCCGCCGTAATATGGAAACCAATGGAGTTTTGCGCCTAAAAAATAGACCAATATAAACGCCATCCAAAAATAAGGAATAGACGCCAGAAAACTGGTCGCAACCGGCGCAATTGAGTCAAACGCTGTGCCGCGATTCCAAGCGGAAAATATGCCGATGAGGGTGCCTAAAATATAACTGATGACAATAGAAACGGTCAGCAAGCCAATGGTCCAAAAAATACTTTCTGAAATTACTTGCATAACCGGCTGGGGATAATTTGAATAAGAAACGCCAAAATTACCGTGTAATAGATTTTGCAAAAAATGGATGTATTGGACGAATAGATTATCTTTTGTGTCTACGCCAAGAGCAACTTCTATCGCCTGTTTTGCGGAAGGAGCCAATGGGCCGTTTGCTTCAAGCCTGCCGATAAAGCTGTCGGTCTGGTTGCCGGGCGCTAAACGCGGCAGAAAAAATCCGATAGTAACCGCAATCCAAACCGCCAGCAAATAAAAACCGATACGGCGTATAATATACTTCACGTTGTGCCTCCTCTGCTGAATGTACAGACGCAATTTGCGCCAACATTTTCCGAGCAGTGCGGGTATTGTTCCCAAAATATACAATGAACGGAAAAGAGCCGAACTATGAAAGGATTTGTGAGGTATATTCCTTTCACCCGGCTCTTTCTACTATGCCACAATAAATGATATTGGTAAAATAATGGCATCCGGCATAGCGCGCCATGCCAGCGTTCTGCGCAGTAGGAAAGGGAATGTTAGAAAACTCGTTTCTGCTATTCCCTCTTCTTCCGGCAGCAAAACATGTACAGCGCTGCCGATGTGTTTGTATTTTGCCAGTAGATTAATTTGTGGGCTTTAAGTTCAACACAACCTGCTCGTTATCGGGTGAATTATAAGTTGCGCCCGAAGCATAAGCGTTGCTTTGATTTGGGAAACCAGTAAAGTTTTTGGTGCTGTATTCAAACCAATCGGCAGCGTTCAGCAAAGGAATAACAGGCATGCTGTTAACCATGATATCTTCCACTTTTATGATATCTGTTTTTTGCTGATTGGGATCGGCGGTGCTGTTGAAATCATTCAACGCGGCGTCGGTTGCTGCATTGTTCCAGCCTTCCCAGTTAAAGGCTCCCTTGCTGTCCAACATAGCGTACAGCATGTAGCCGGAATTGGGGCCAACAAGGCTGCCACCCATCAGCATATCAAAATTGTGCGAAGCGCGGTCGGAATTATAGTTGCCGCCCCAAGTTTCCTGGTTTACGGTTACTTGAATTCCGATGTTTTGCAGATCTTGGGAAATAATGGAACAAATCTGATCCCAATCGGTCCAACCAGCAGGCACAATAATTTTATAGCTCATTTTTTTCCCGGCGGGAGTAACACGAATGCCATCGGAGCCTTTTTTGTAGCCAGCGGCGTCTAAGATTGAATTCGCGTCGCTATAATTCACGGAAAATGTTGGATTATTTAATGACGGATCCAGCCAGGCAGAGTTGTTTGGTAGAACCAAGCCTGTGGGTGAAGCAGGTGATTCATAGCCGCTTTCGGCGGATTGCGACATTTGGGTGCGATCCAACGCTTCAGCAATTGCTTTGCGAACGCGAACATCCTGAAACTCTGGGTAGGTTAAATTTAAATACAGCGCAGTGATAGCAGCAGGAGCCATCCAATAATGGTTATGCGCAGGGTCAAGCTGTACAAATGTGGTGTTCAGGTTTGGCGCAAAGAAACTGCCCCAGTCAATTTCACCATTTTGCAGTTCAAGCTGCAAGGTGTTATTGTCTTTTACCGTGGGGTAGCGCAGTTCATCTACCTGAAGTGAGCTTGCCGCGCGGAAATCTGGGTTGCGTTTGTACGTAATCACTGTCGGGTCAAACTTATCAAGCATAAATGGGCCGGTGCCAACAGGCGCGGCGGTATTATAGGTTGTTGGGTCTTGTCCCTGAAAAACGTGCTGCGCAACAATAAATGTTTTGCCAAGGATCTGCCATTGCAGTAACGGCTGAGCCACGTTGAAGCTGAAAACAACGGTATTGGGATCTGAAGCGGTAACGCTGCTTAACGGGGCAACCCCGCCGGTTGGCGCAGACCATAAACCGTTTGTGTCCGCTTTGGGATATTGTTTCAGCATATTGAACGTGAAAGCAACATCGTTTGCAGTAAATGCCTGGCCGTCAGACCATTTAACGCCTTGCTGTGTGGTAACGGTTAATGTTTTGTAGTCGCTGCTCCAACTGAAAGTAGAGCCAAGAACCGGCGTGGGAGCGGCGGTAACGTTGTAACTGTTTACGAAAAATAAAGTTTCATAAACCATGCCCAAAATACCTGGGTTTGCGCCATTGATGCTGTAGGGACTGTAGTTTTGGGTATAGTTTGCGCCAACACTTGCACCGATGTTTAGTGTGTGGGTGCTGGTTGTAGAACCGCTGTTATTGCTGCCGCAGGCCGCAAACACAGTTGTAAAAATAATGAGCATAGAAGCAAATGCGGTAAAATTGAACCGCTTGCGGGAATCTGTAAATTTAGAAGTCATAAAACCCCCCAACTTCGAGAGAAATGAGAAATCATACTCTGATCTCTCTTCGCATTTTTCAAAATGAAAACAACTTCAAGAAAGGGATAAAGCTTGCTGCTGCCTAAGCAGCTTGTATGATACGAACATTACAGCTGCAGTCTGTTTATTTCGTATTCGGTTACCTAACATCTCCAGCAGATGTTGAAAGTTAGTATACATGATAGATGTCTATTTGTCAAGATGTCTAGACCACTAGACCAGAAATTGGTTATAATTTGTGATAGGACTGATCATACGTTTCGGAGGTTCTTTACAATGTCTGTTTTCCTGGAACAGGAAATTTATTCGCAGCCGGCGCTGCTGGCCCATTTGCTGGATAATGAGTTAGAGCATATTCAACAGATTGTTCGCAGTTTACCTGCATTTCGCTATGTGGTTATAGCCGCCAGAGGATCTTCGGATCACGCGGCGACGTATGCGGCATATAGCTGGGCCGCGCTGGCGCGCTATCCGGTTGCGCCGGCAACCCCATCACTGCACTCTATGTATCACTTGCCGCCGAGTTTTGCAGAAGCTTTAGTTGTTGGCATATCTCAATCGGGGCAATCGCCGGATATTGTTTCCATTATTGAAGAAGGCAAAAAGCAGGGGCGGCCTACATTGGCTATTACTAACGATGGCCAGTCGCCGCTGGCGCAAGCGGCAGATCATGTTGTTTTGCTGCATGTTGGCGAAGAAAAAAGTGTTGCTGCCACAAAAACATATACTGCGCAGCTTACTATCATGGCGGCATTTGCCGCAGCGTTCAGCCGCGATCAAAATACTATTGCGCAACTGCGGTCTTTGCCCGAAGCTGCGGCGGCGGTGCTTGCGGGTTCGCAGTCAATTGCAGAGCGTGCGGAACGGTATCGGTATATGAACCAATGCACAATTATCGGCCGGGGATATAATTACGCTACGGCGCATGAATTAGCGCTGAAGCTGAAAGAATTAACTTATGTGATGGCAATTTCCTATTCTTCTGCTGATTTTCGGCATGGCCCTATTGCGGCTATAGAAAGCGGTTCACCAGTCATTTTAATTATGCCGGAAGGCAGTGTACTGGCTGATATGCGCCGGCTTGCGGAGGACCTATTGCAAAGCGGTGCGGAATTGCTGGTGATATCTGATACTGCTGCCGCGCTGGATCTGGCGCAAACACGCCTGCCGTTAGCGGCGACTGTGCCGGAATGGCTTAGCCCAATTACAAGCATTATGCCCGGACAAGTTTTTGCGCTGCATTTGGCGCATGTGAAGGGGCTGAACCCCGACACGCCGAGAAGTTTGCGTAAAGTAACTAAAACGGTATAATTGCTGAAACATCGAATGCTGGAAACATCTGCTGGATGTTGATGTTTGGCAATTAATTGAACATGCTTGCCCGTTCTTTCCATTGGTTAGTTGTATAGGCAGCCGTTCCCCGGCAAATGGTTGCCTGCAATGTCATTGATGTGTCGAATATTGCTAAATCTGCGTCAAATCCGAGTTGCAGCAGACCTTTTTTCTGTGCTTTTACCGATTGCGCCGGATTCCATGTCAACATGCCGACCGCTTCGGAAAGGGTGAGTTTCGACATAGATAGAATATTGCGCAGCGCCTGATCCATGGTTAAAATGCTACCTGCCAGTGTGCCATCCGCAAGCAGCGCAACGCCGTTCCCGTTATGCGCCACCTGCCCGGCAAACTCAAATTCGGCAGAATCGGCTAACCCTGCGCCGGCTTGCGCGTCTGTAATGATGATAGCTCGAGATGGTTCGAGCATTCGAATCATCATATCTACCATGACGGGGTGCACATGAACGCCATCCCCAATAATTTCACCAAAAACTTGCGGCGCTTGCATAATTGCGCCCAACGGACCTGGCTCGCGGTGATGCAGCGGCCGCATGGCGTTAAAGCAATGCGTCATATGCGCAACGCCATGGGTAATTGCTTCCATTGTTTGTTTGTATGTCGCGTCGGAATGACCGATACTAACTGTAACCTGCGCTTCGGTTAGTGTCCGAATCATCTCTTCGGCGTTTTGCAGTTCAGGCGCCATAGCGACTAAGCGCAATGCGCCGTTAGACGCCTCTAGAATTTGCCGGGTATCTTCGGCAGATGGCGTGCGCAGCCATGAAGTTGGATGCGCGCCGCGCCGCAGCGGGCTGATATATGGCCCTTCCAGATGAATGCCTAAAGGCTGTGCGCCTGTGGTATGCGCCTGAATGGCCTGTGCGGCGGCATTCAGCTGCGCCAACGGCATACCGCCGCTGACACCAACCACTCCGATTAAAAAACCGGTAACCCCGGTTCCCGCTGCCCATCGGCAGTAGCGCAATATTTCATCCGGATGGGTTGTGTGCAAACTGTAACCGCCGCCACCATGGGTATGTATATCTATAAACCCGGGCACAATGATCATTCCTGCGGCGTCAATTACTGCGCCAGACGCTTCTGCATCGCGGCCGACCGAAAGGATGCGCCCATCCTCTATCACTACCGATCCGGAAGCCAAATCGGTAAATGCGTCGGTTATGCGCGCGCCTTGCAATGTTATGCGCATACAATGTTCCTCGCAGTTGCATGAAATAAATAGAAAAAAACAATAACCAGGAGTAACTCTTCCTTTCTCCACTTGACAGTGGGGGCAAGATATGTCATCATGTATATAACTGGTATATACATTATACTAATTATACCATCTTAATGAAAAAAAACAAACACAAACGAGTGGTTTTTTTGCAAACTCTAAAAATATACTATCCTTATAGATGGCAAAGGTTAAAACAATGCTCTATAAGAAAGGTGGCCGCACATGAAGTCGATTCATCGGGGTAGTCCGATTCCCCGGTATCATCAACTGAAAGAAATTTTGCGCGAACGTGTTCAGGCTGGTGAATGGAAGCCTAATGAACTTATCCCGTCTGAGCGGGAGATCAGTGAATTTTATGGCATCAGCCGAATGACGGCGCGCCAAGCGATTACCGATTTGGTAAACGAAGGTGTATTTTATCGGGAACAAGGGCGCGGAACCTTTGTAACACGCAATAAAATTACTCAGCAGCTTATGCGGTTAACAGGTTTTACGGAAGATATCAGCGCACGCGGGCAACGGCCCAGTGCGCGGGTGCTATCACAACACATGATACCAGCGGATGAAAAAATTGCCGAAATTTTGCGTATTGAAGTTGGTGAACCGGTTTGCCGCATTGAGCGTTTACGTATGGCTGATGAAGCCCCTTTGGCCATTGAACGCACGCATATTCATTTTCGTGGCTGCGAAAATCTCCTTGCTGAAGATCTTGAACAGCACTCACTTTATAAACTGCTGGAAGAAAAATATGGTGTTCCGTTGTTGGAGGCCGATCAAGAAATTGAAGCCGGCTTAGCTATTCCGGAGGATGCACAAAAATTAGAGATTGAAACCGGAAGCGCTATATTATTTATTCGGCGCACAACTTATACTGACCGCAACACGCCATTTGAATTTGCCACATCGGTATATTGCGGTTCTAAATACGTTTTTTATACACATCTACGCCGCGATCAACTTTTATAAATATTTTTTCGGAGCGTATGTATGCACGATGATCGATCATCCGAATCGCTGGAAACTTTGCTGACCGAGCAGCCTAATGCTGCAACATACCACATAGATAAGATGTCACCATTGGAAATTGTGCAGGCAATGAACGCCGAAGACGCAGCTGTTGCTGCGGCTGTAGCGCTGGAATCACCACAGATTGCGCGTGCAATTGAAGCGATCGCCGCGCGTATGCGTTCCGGCGGGCGCATTATTTATCTTGGCGCCGGAACATCGGGCCGGCTTGGCGCTTTAGACGCCTATGAATGCCCGCCAACATTTAATATTGCGGCAGATAGGGTAATTGCCTGTGTTGCCGGCGGCGCATTTGCGCTGACACAAGCAGCAGAAGATTTGGAAGATGACGCCAGCGCCGGTGAAAGAGATATTGCGGCTGTACACATTACTGCGCAAGATTGCGTTATTGGTATTACCGCCAGTGGGCGCACTCCATATGTTTTGGGCGGAATAGCTTGGGCAAAACAACATAGCGCGCTGACAATTGGGCTGGTTTGCAATGCTCCTTCGCGGCTGGCGGATCTGGCGGAGATATGTATTGCGCCGATAGTTGGCCCCGAGGTTATTTCAGGTTCAACACGGCTAAAGGCTGGAACAGCGCAAAAAATGGTTGTAAATATGTTGAGTACCGGTGTGATGATTTTGCTTGGAAAAACCTACGGCAACCTGATGGTAGATGTACAGGCTACAAACGCAAAATTACGCCAGCGAGCTATGAATGTTGTGCGATCTATTACCGGTTGTCATGAGACAGAGGCAGAACAAGCGCTGCAACAATCTGCTGGAGACGCCCGCGTGGCTGTTGTGATGCTCGCTTTTCAAGTAAACGCTGCTGATGCATTGGCCAGGTTGCAGGCGCGCGGCGGTAATTTGCGCGCAGCCTTGGAGCGTGGCTTATGAATTTGCCGCGAATATATATTGGTGTAGATGGCGGGGGCAGTAAAACGCGCGCGGTTGCGGTAAATGAACATGGTCTGGAAATTGGCCGGGGATCTGCCGGCAGCAGCAATTATCGCGCAGTTGGCGTTGAACAGGCGCAATCAGCAGTGTATGCAGCATTTCAAGGCGCGGCAGGTGACCGGATCGCGGTTACTGAAGCATTTATTGGCTTGGCTGGGATAGACACTGAAACAGATTTGCGTGTGTGGCGGCCAATAGTCCAATCTTTGGCGCCAATTATACATCTTTCTAACGACGCTGAAATGCTGCTTCATGTATTTCCATCGGGATCTGCGGCTGCGCTGGTATCTGGCACAGGCAGTGTTGCCGTTGCCTGCGCGCAGGATGGAGAGATATTGCGCAGCGGTGGCTGGGGACATATAATCGGCGATGAAGGCAGCGGCTACGATGTAGGAATAGGCGCATTGCGCGCCGCTATGGCGGCATATGATGGCCGCGCCGGCGCTACGCTGCTGCTGCGTTTGATATTGCGCCGCTGGCGGCTGCCCGATGTTGCTGCTTTGATTGATTATGTGTATAGCGACCGCTGCGCGAAGTCTGAAATTGCAAGTATTGCAGAAGACGTATTTTCCGCTGCGGAACAGCAAGACAAGGTGGCTGCTGCGCTGATAGATAACGCCGCCAAGCAGCTTGCTGCGCATCTTACTGCGCTGCTTCATCGTGGGCTAAGCGCCCCGTTTTCACTTGCCTTAGGCGGCAGCCTTTTACTGCGGCAGCCGGCGCTGCGCGAAACAACGCTGGCATATCTTCGCAGTTTTGCGCATATTCCTGCTGTTGAATTAGTGTACGATGCGGCGCTGACTGTTGCTCGCACAGCTGCCTTGACGCATTTGGCGGATGGCGGCGCATAAAAATTTTTATCCAGAAAGGTTTGTCGCGATGAAACATATTCCGGAATTACCGTTGCGTAACGCAATTGGCCAAATGCTGATGGTTGGTTTTTATGGCGCAGAGCCAACGCCTGAAATTATTGATATGATTGAACGCTATCGTGTTGGTGGTGTTATCTTTTTTTCACGCAATATTCAAACGAAAGAGCAAGTTGCTGCCCTGACCGCAAATTTGCAGTCTATTGCGCGCAAAGCTCATCACGAACAGCCGCTGCTTATTGCGGTGGATCAAGAAAACGGCATGGTGCGGCGCTTTAATGACCTTACACTTTTCCCCGGCAATATGGCGCAGGGGGCAATACACGATCGCGAGGTAACATATCACATTGCGTATGCCACTGCTTTAGAGATGTTATCCGTAGGCGTTAATATGAATTTAGCGCCGGTTGCGGATGTAAATAATAATCCATTAAATCCGGTAATCGGGGTACGATCTTTTGGGGAAGATTCTGGTCTGGTTAGTGAATTGGCGACTGCTGCAATGCAGGGATTACAGGCTGCCGGTATGACCGCCAATGTAAAGCATTTCCCAGGGCATGGTGATACCGCAACAGATTCTCATCGGGCGCTGCCGATTATTATGCATTCGCGGGAACATCTGAACCAAGTGGAACTTCCGCCGTTTATTGCGGCAATTTCTCAGGGCGCGGATAGTATTATGGTGGGGCATATGGCGTTGCCGGCAATTGTAGGTGATACTACTCCGGCGTGTTTAGCTCCGGTAATTGTAACCGAGCTATTGCGCCGCGAACTTGCTTATAATGGCGTTATTATGACAGATTGTTTAGAAATGGATGCCGTTAAAGAGACTACCGGTGTACCGGCCGGCGCGATTCAAGCGATAAACGCAGGCAATGATCTTATTCTTATTTCACATACGTATAGTTTGCAATCTGCGGCAATTGAAGAGATATATCGCGCTTATGAAACCGGCGAAATAACTCCGCAGGCCGTAGAACAGGCTTTGGCGCGCATCCATGCGCTGAAAGCGCGCCGGCTGCGCTGGGATTCGGTTCCGGCGCAGTATGATCCACAGCAGCATCAAGCATTGGCGCACGCGGCGTATGCGCGCTCGGTAACAATAGCGCACAATCCGCGGCAGCTTATTCCTTTACGGGTGAGCGCTGAAGAGCGATTATTGGTCATTATTCCTCTGCGGAAAACAGTAACAATGGTGGAAGATAAAAACTATCCGGCGCATTATCTTGCCGAACAAATTCTTGCTTGCAAACCCAACGCCGCCATATATTTTCAGCAAGATGATGTATCGGCTGATGACGCTTCTTTGCGGCAAACTATTGAATCGGCTGATACGATTGTGATGTGTACGGTGAATGCGCTGAGCGATCCGCAGCAAGCCGCAGTTATGCAAGAGTGTATTGCATCTGGCAAGCCGGTCATTGACTTGGCGTTGTATTCGCCATATGATAAGCTGGCGTTTGCAGAACCCGGAGCGTATATGACAACATACGAATTTACTCGGCCTGCGGTAGACGCTGCGCTTGCCATTTTATTTGGTGAATAATGGCCCTTCCGGTATCTCCAAATACAATTTTATATGATCTTTAACAATTAACCAGGGATACGTAAGGGGCGGCAGCCCCTTGCGCGGGGATTGGGGTGTCCCCAAAACATTTTTTATAAACAACCACTGCACGGTACACATGGAGATACGCAAAGGGCGGCGCCTGCTCCTTGCGAATCCCTGGCTCTTGCAGCTGCGCTGTCGTTAGAAAAGCCATTCCTGGCTTTACCTCCTGAGTAGTTACCTCTTGTCAAAACTAATACTTGCATGTATGCTTGTAGCTAGCGCGTTATTTATTTAAAGGAGAGAATTTTATGAACATTCTGCGCTGGTTTACGAGAACTCCACGCAAACAGGAACAAACCATAGCGCTGCAGCAAGTAACACCTGAAGTATATACTATTGATGATCGAGTGTATCTTACTGATGGCGCCTATGCGCTGCCGAAAGACTGGAAAGAAGATCAGCGGCTGGATATGCAGCATTTTATGCTGCGCAAATATCTGCGCGGCAATTTTTTGGCGCCGATTAAAAATCCGCGTACAATACTGGATGTAGCTTGCGGCACAGGGCGTTGGGGCGCTGAAATGGCGCGGCAGTTCCCCAACGCGAATGTATTTGGAGTTGATATTCGGCCACCGGAGGCAAATAACACAGCAATTCTTGGCCCCGAAGGGATAAAGCCAGAGAATTACACGGTGTTGCAGGGAGATATTACCAAAGGTGTTTTGAATCAATGGCAAAATCTATTTGATTTTACCCATATGCGACTGATGGTTGTTGTTCTGCCGGAACAGCAGTGGGATGGCGCAGTTCGGTCATTGGTGGAAATGACAACACCTGGCGGCTGGGTAGAATTAATTGATAGTGTTGGTTATGTTGCGCCAAAAAATAGTTTAGTTACGCAAAAATTAAACGCATGGGGTTCGCAAACATTTGCCTCACGCAAATTTGATATGATGGCAGGCGAGCATTTGGCGGAACGGATGACGCGCAGTGGACTAATTAATATTCATTTTTATAAAATAGATATTCCGATAGGCTATGCGGTTGGAGAAGATGGTGGTTTAATGGCGGCAAATCACGAAGCGGGTTTGCAAGCGGTAAAGCCATTTTGCGTACAAGCCGGCGTTGTTAGCGATGAAGAATATTCGGCGGCGCTGCTCGAATATCACCAACTATTAGAAACTGTTCGCGGGGAATCTTTTCCTTTTTACGCAGCCTATGGACAGAAACCTTTAAGATAATTTTTTGGTAACTACTTAGGAGGTAAATCCAGGGATTCACAAAGGGCGGCGCCTGCTCCTTGCGAATCCCTGGCTCTTGCAGCTGCGCTGTCGTTAGAAAAGCCATTCCTGGCTATACCTTCTGAGTAGTTACCTCTTGTCAAAACTAATACTTGCATGTATGCTTGTAGCTAGCGCGTTATTTATTTAAAGGAGAGAATTTTATGAACATTCTGCGCTGGTTTACGAGAACTCCGCGCAAACAGGAACAAACCATAGCGCCGCAACCATTAACATCCGAAGTATTTACTGTTGATAAACGAGTATATCTTTCTGACGCTGCCTATGCGTTACCGAAAGACTGGAAAGAAGATCAGCGGCTGGATATGCAGCATTTTATGTTGCGCAAATATCTGCGCGGCAATTTTTTGGCGCCGATTAAAAATCCGCGTACAATACTGGATGTAGCATGCGGCACGGGGCGTTGGGGCGCTGAAATGGCGCGGCAGTTTCCCAACGCGAATGTATTTGGAGTTGATATTCGGCCGCCGGAGGCAAATAACACAGCAATTCTTGGCTCCGAAGGGATAAAGCCAGAGAATTACACGGTGTTGCAGGGAGACATTACCAAAGGTGTTTTGAATCAATGGCAAAATCTATTTGAATTTACCCATATGCGACTGATGGTTGCTGGTTTGCCGGAACAGCAGTGGGATGGCGCAGTTCGGTCATTGGTGGAAATGACAACACCTGGTGGCTGGGTAGAATTAATTGATATTGTGAATTACATTGCGCCTAAAGATAGTTTGGCTTTACAAAAAATTTACGCATGGAGTTCGCAAGCTTTGGCCTCACGTAAATTTGATATGATGGCAGGCGAGCATTTGGCGGAACGGATGACGCGCAGTGGACTAATTAATATTCATTTTTATAAAATAGATATTCCGATAGGCTATGCGGTTGGAGAAGATGGCGGATTAATGGCGGCAAACCTTGAAGCTGCTATGGGATCGCTAAAGCCGTTATGCGTACAAACTGGCGTTGTTAGTGATGAAGAATATTCGGCGGCGCTGTTACAATACCACCAAGATTTAGAAACTGCGCGCGGGGAATCTTTTCCTTTTTACGCAGCCTATGGACAGAAACCTTTACGCTAATTTTTGTAACTGACGGGTGACTGTTACTATTTATGCTATCTGTAAGTACGGTATGAGCAATGATTGAATTAGCCCATACCGTATTTTTTGGAGTTACTTTACTTTAATTGGCTAGCTATTTCTGGGAACAATAGTTGTTTGTCCGCCCAAATATGACTGCAGCGCTTTTGGAATGCGGATGCTGCCATCAGCCTGCTGGTGATTTTCCAACAAAGGTATAAGGATGCGCGGGCTGGCGAGCGCTGTATTATTCAGCGTATGAACAAACCGGACCTTGCCTTCAGCGTCGCGATAGCGAATATTCACACGTCTGGCTTGATAGTCATGGAAATATGAATCGGAATGAGTTTCGCGGTAAGTATTTTCACTGGGAACCCAGCATTCAATATCATATTTTTTCACTTGGCCGTCGCCCAAGTCTCCGGTGCAAACTACAACAACATGGTAGGGAAGTTCTAGCGCCTGAACTACTTCTTCAGCGTTTGCCAGCAATGTTTCGTGCCATTTTACCGATTCTTCATGGCTGTTTTCGCAAATAATATATTGTTCCACTTTGGTAAACTGATGCACGCGCAAAATGCCGCGGGTATCTTTGCCATATGTACCGGCTTCTTTTCTAAAACAAGGTGAAAGGCCGGCAAATTTCAGCGGTAATTCTTTATAGTCTAAAATTTCATTGGAAAACATGCCGGTAATAGAAACCTCCGCTGTGCCCACTAAAAACAGATCCGGCTCATTTTCCTCATCGCCTTCTTGCGCCAGTTTATACACCTGTTCGCGGCCGCGTGGAAACTGTGAATTGCCAATAAAGCAAAATTCCCGAGCCAATGCCGGAACGGTGAGGGGAGAAAAGCCTTTTTTCATCAGCGTATCCAGCGTTAGTTGAAATAAGGCAAGTTCCAGGCGCACAGCGTCGTTTTTCAAAACATAACTGCGGCTGCCGGCGACTTTAACGCCGCGTTCAACATCCAGCATATCTAAATGTTGCATTAACGCGACATGATCTTTTGGTGTAAAATCAAAAACTGTTGGGGTACCTACACGTTTTACTTCAACATTTTCGGTGTCATCTTTGCCATCGGGCACAGTAGCGTCGGGAATATTGGGCACACGCAGCAGCAGGTCGCGCAAGCGGTCTTCTTTGCTTTTCAGCGTCGGCTCGGTTTCTTTTAATTTTGCAGCGATATCTTTTCCATCGGCAATAGCTTTTTCGCGCAGCGCTTGATCTTTACCGGCTGCCTGAATTTCTTTGGAAAGTTGATTTTGGCGATACCGCAAATTTTCAATCTCGCGGCGTGTTTCCAGCACATCGGTATCTAACGCCAGCAATGCGTCGATATCAATATCTACACGTTTGCGTTTCGCGGCGTCTTTCACTATTTCGGGATTAGCTCGAATGAAAGCGAGTTCTAGCATACATACGCTCCTTCAGCGAATTTTTGTGTTAAAAGCATAAAAAAAAGCCCGTCCCTACATCAGGACGGACAGTAATACAGCCGTGGTTCCACCTGTATTGCCAAGCGCTATATATAAATAATTTATACTGGCCGAGCGAGAAAACCACGAAGTCTTTAGCTTCGTGGAAGAATCGCCGTTCCTTACCCTTGTGTTTCAATGTAGTGTCGAATGACTTCTTTCCCCTTGCGGGGTACTGGCTTTGGGTGAGAGCCAGCCAACTCAAAATACTCTGCCCGAAGGCAGGTGATGCGTATCTCTGTGCTGTGACCGCACAGGGAATCCGACCTCATCTCGACAATGTTCAAAAGGCTTTTTACGC
>JAJYBV010000045.1 GCA_021778805.1 Chloroflexota bacterium
TGAAAAACGCTCTACCCACAATGATGAGCGGGATTATCCCAATAATATAGGGAAGAACTTCCAGCAGTGGATCCGGCCAATAAACCAAAATGCGCGCATACAGATCGGCCGGTGTTGAACTGAGCGCTAGGTTCGCCGGATTGCCAAACAATTGCAGTTGCTGCAGTACGGTAACATGATGAATCGGTGGGAATAAATTTGCCGGAAGTGGCCCAAAACCGCTATAAGAATGAAATGAGCTTAAAGGATCGTATTTTTGAATAAGTGAATACGGCGCATTAGGTGGCAGCAGAATATACCGCAATTCCTCTGTTTGCAGTGGCGCTACCCATGGAGCAAGAAACGCTATACTGAGCAGAGCGGCGACGGATGCAAACAATTTTGAAGCATAGCGGGAAAAAAATAAGCGAAACCGCGATGTGGCACGGCGAGTTGGCTGTGTTTGTACAGGTAAAAACACGCTGCCAAATATCGTCATGCCAACTAGAACACTGGTTGTGAGTAGAAAGCTCAGCCAAAATAAAGAGTTGGAAGGATACCATGCGTTATTATAGCTGGCTAAATCAATGATTGTTAAGTAATGCACATACAGAATATTAACAGGCGCTAATGCGCCAAATAAGAGGCTGGGGAAATAAAGAAATGGCGTCCATTTCGGCAGCGGCTTGAAGATGCCCCAAAGGCTCATGGCAAAGGGAATAACGCCAATACAATAGGGCAAAATAGTTGTGAGAGGTGTTGGCACAGAATATTCATAGGAAAAGAGATTAGAATTCATAAAGAGATATGGAAAGAACCGGAAAATAGGATCAAATATCTGAGAAAAAATGGTGATATACCCAGTATAGCCTTGTGGTGGCTGGCGTAAATAGGTTACAAAATCAATATGCCATAAATTGTCGGGTTGTAAAGGAACAACCCAAGGGAGCAGAAACAGTGCGCCGAATAAGGCGCAAAGGAGGGCGGTGGCGCGTGTGCGGTCGGCGCGGAGAACCGCGAAAGCATCTGAAAAACGGGAAATCATATAATATGCTCCTTTCAAAACGAACAATAATATATTCTGGCCAACGCGACAAAAGGATGAAAAGGGAAGATAGATCCCTCTCATCCTCCAATATTAATCAGTTATTGTTGCTGGCTGCAGCCTTGATAGTACCAATAATCGGTATAGGTGTATGTATACAAACTGCCTGCATACGCTAAAACAAAATTACATGTGTCAATAATATAAACATTAATTGTGTTGAAATCACCAGCCCATTTCTGCGTTCCACCATAGGTAGCTTCAATAAAATTAAAAGTTACAGGGTGGAAATCAGTTAAATAGTATAGATATGTAATGTTCTCTAATGGTCTTTCGACAATAAAATCAGCGGATCTCCCGTAATTACCGATTGAAGACATGGACACTTGGTTTGAGTAACTCCAATTTTGGGTTGAATCTTCTAAATATAAGTACCCAGTATATCCGTGACCATTCCATAGAATATTGACAGCCCCATACATTGTGTCTCCGCAATAGGAATATTCATAAATCCGTGAACTTTTTAAAGCTTGTGTTTGATAAAATGCTTGATTTGTTTCTACACCGTCATTAACCATTTGGTCTGTGCCGACTTGCATCAGATCATTATTTCCACTTGGATATCCTCCAATTCCCACCCATTCCGCCACATCATGATATGATTCACCCATTGTATACACAGTGCAAGGCACATTCCAATAGCCGTCTGATTCGGTGATTGTGTCATTTGCCGAGGGAACAACATATCCCGACCAATCGTCGGAAGATTCTGTGGTAGAACTGTTTGGTTGTGTGTGCGAAAGAGCAGAAGTGGCGCACAATCTGTGTATGGCGTGCGCAACCAGTGAGTTCCAAGCTGGTATGGGCATATTTGTGCCGTGCAAGGGTAATCCAAACGCCATAAGGGTTTGCGGTGATGCGGTTAACAGAGTGGTAGGTAACATGGTTGGGTTTGCGCATAGATTGCCGTGTGCATTCCCTGTTGCCGTAGCTAGTTGCCCGTTATTCACTTGTGTAATGGGTGGGGGGTAAATGAGCTGCCTGCTGCAGGGAGAAGAGTAGTTCCGGCCATTAGCGCTATGAGAAGCGTTATTGCGCAAGTTTGTGCGCTGCTAAGCATGTTGTGAAGCAAAATTGCTACCCTTGGATCCTTTCCGCGCCAAATTCGGCGCATCCCGAAGGAATGCTGCATTGTGAGCAGCGTTCCTTACATTGATTATAAGCGGGGAATCAGCGTATTGAAGTGTAGATTGGGGTGATTCCCTGCAAATAGTATACCTGAACAAGAACATATTGTCAACAAACAAGCGAAGTAATCCAAGTTTGCAAAGGCGACTTTTTCAGCCGCCTCCACCCATATGTACCGTGCAGCCACAAAAACCTAGGGGATACGTAAGGGGCGGTAGCCCCTTGCGCGGGGATTGGGGCGCCTCCCCAAAATCTCTTTTATTTTAAAAATATTCCTAAGGAAAAATTGGTGGCAAGGTGGCCCCAAAACGAACACCACACGATGAATCGTGTGGCTTGTTTCCCACCTCCACCCATGTGTACCGTGCGGCGACAAAAACCTAGGGATACGTAAGGGGCTACCGCCCCTTACGCGGGGTTTGGGGTGTCCCCAAAATATCATTTTATTTAAAATATAACACGATCGCTTGAATGAATTGATCTGCTAAAATGGAGATGAGTGCAATAAAAATGAAGATAAAAAATTCAGTAAACCACCTAAAAGGCAGCGCCGACATTCTGCGCAGATCATTTTCTTGCAATTGAGCATATTCCGCCAAAGTAACAGCCATGCGCGCTTGTGTTACTTCACTATCTGATGCGGCGCCTTCAAAAGTATCCATGCGCACATTCAATTCACGACGCTGATTTGTGAAAAATTGCAGCTGCGCGGCGCGCCAGCGGCTAACTCCACGCGCAAACGGAAATAAAATTAAAGCAATATATAATATTGCGCCAACCGCTGCAATGATTGGGAAAGCGTAGGAAAATTTTATGCCGTGAACACTGAAAATAATTGGGAAAAACGCTTGGGTAAATGCGGCTGTCAAAACGCTAACTGCCGCAATAATTATTGTGTATACCCACAGGTAGAAGATGTTGCGCAGATTTGCCCGCGCGTAAAATAAGCGATATTCTCTAATTCTGCCTGTTGCCGAGATCATTTGACTGGCGTATCCAAGTAGCGCCGCAATCAGTGATGGGAAAAGCAATAAAGCCACTGATGTGAGTAATATTCCATATATTGCGACGGTGTATGGCAATAAACTACCTTGCAGTGCGCCAGTGATTGTGTGGATCTGTGCTCCAATATTGGAAGCTGCGCGCCAATCATTTTGCAAACCGGTCAGCGGCGCAAGATTTTGAGAGAGCAGCCATCCTGCCGCCGCAAGGACTAAAAGCAGCAAAATAAAGATCGCGGCAATCCAAGCGTCATACTTTGTAGCGGCTATTCTGCCCATAGAAATGTTTCTCCGCCAGCGCGCAGCGCCGATGCGGTTTAGCGCTGAATAATTATAAATATATAATTCACTAATCAACAATATTCCCAAAACAGCAGACCCACCGGCCATAAGTGTAATGCGCACAGTTTGATGATTCACGCTGCTGCTGATGGCTGCTGCTGCTGCGGCAATATATACTGCAAACATTAGCCCGCATATCCAAGCCGCCGCGCCGGTAATCAATCGCCAAAACACCAGCGCCCAAGATGGCATTGCCGCAATTCCATATGCGCTTTTCAGCGTTTCATTGGCTTCGGTTAACGCAAAAATATCCGGTGGAGAATCGGTGTGCAATGCGCCAAAGCAATTCCGCCAATGTTGCAGCGCCTGCTGTAAATTGCGCGCGCGCATCTTCCAAAAGATTGGCAGCGCCTCGCGTTTATTTTTTGCAGGATCTGCTTCGGCGTTTTGCAGTGTTATTTGCAATTTGCTAACATTGCGGGTTGCTGCAACAGCTTTTTGCCGATAAGGCTCTGAAAGCGTTACCTTGCTGAATGTTTCGGAACAGAAACCGCCTACCGCTTCATTGGCGAGCTGAGAATAGGCAAAAACGCAGTCTAAATATTCATTCCGCGCAGAAACGGGTTGATGTTTTGCCGCAATTTCCGTTGAAGCGGCAGCAATTTCCTCTGCCAAAACAATCAATTCGCGGCGCGCATGCCGTCGGCTTTCTTTGCGGTAACGGGTATCCGTTCCTTTTGCTTTAGGAAAAAAATCCTCACCGGATTTGGCGGTATCGGTATAAGTTGGATCGTCTTGAGAATCCATATCTTCACTGTCCTATAAACCTATAAAACCGGATGTAGTACAAATAGAAAAAACAGCCGGCTGATATTACATTTTTCCGAGATCTTAATTAACTATACCATCCAAACAGCCGAATGTTTTTATTTTGTGAAAAAAGGATAGTGTAATTTTCGGCTATTTTGCATTGTTTTACAATAGCATTTGACGCGCTGCCCGCAAGATGATATGTTACTTTGTTTTTGCGCGCCGACGAGTGAGCCAACGCGCAATTTTAGCTTCATACCCCATTGCGTTAGCGCCGGGCTGATAAAATTGCTTGCCCTGCAAAGATTCCGGCAAATAGCCTTCCGGCTGCGTTTCTATTGGCGGCGGCATCGTTGCGTCTTCTGGGTCCGGCCCGGTTTGCGCATAAATATCTTGGGAATAAATATAACCTGCGCCATATTGCTGCCGTTTCATAAGCGAAGTGGGAGCATTGCGGATATGTAAAGGAACCGGCGGAGCATTTCCAGCTTCTAGTTCGGCTTTTGCGGCGGCGTAACCTACATAAAGCGCATTAGATTTTGGCGCGCACGCCAAATATACGGCAGCTTCCGCTAAAGCTAACGAACATTCCGGCATGCCGACCATATGCGCTGCTTGCTGTGCGGCTAACGCAATACTCAGCGCTTGCGGATCTGCCAAGCCGATATCTTCACTGGCCATGCGCAATAATCTTCTGGCGGCAAATTGCGGATCTTCCCCAGACTCTAAAATGCGCGCCAGCCAATACAGCGCTGCGTCTGGGTCGGACCCGCGTATTGATTTATGCAGCGCAGAAATTAAATTGTAATGCTCTTCTCCGGCGCGGTCATATAACAGTGTAGAGGTTTGCATGGTTTGCTTAACCAAATCCAGCGTGATGCGCCGGCTATCTTCGGCGGTGTTTTCTGCGGATAAAACGGTTGCCGCGCAGATTTCCAGAACGGTTAGCGCCATTCTTGCGTCGCCGGCAGAGCGCATAACCAAAAATTGCAGCGCATCTTCATCTGCCGTAATATGATCTTTGCCTAATCCGCGTTCAGCATCCGTCAAAGCTCGCAGCAGCAGCGCCTGAATATGTTCCGGCTGAAGCGGCTGCAGGGTAAACACTCGGCAGCGGGAAAGCAGCGCTGCGTTTACCTCGAAACTGGGATTTTCAGTGGTCGCGCCAATCAGAGTAATAGTACCGTTTTCAACATGCGGCAACAGGGCGTCTTGCTGTGATTTATTAAAACGATGGGCTTCATCCAGAAAAACTACGGTTTTTTTGCGAACGGATTGTAACAGCCGACGCGCATCTTCAACCACGCGCCGAAGATCTGCTACTCCGGATGTAACCGCGCTTAGCCTAACAAAGTGCGCCGAACCGGTCAGCGCAATAACTTCTGCTAAAGTTGTTTTGCCGCACCCAGGTGGCCCCCAAAATATCATTGAAGGAATCCGGCCGGAGAGAATCAGTTTACGCAGCGGTTTATCGGGGCCAATCAATGCATCTTGCCCGGCAATTTCATCCAGTGTATGCGGGCGCATGCGCGCGGCTAACGGTTCAGATTGCGGCGTGGGGGTAGTGTTGGCTGTGGCCGAGACATCTTCGCCAAACATGCTGATTTGTTGGTTATCGTTATTTGGCATTATGTGTACCTGACTTTTGCGAAAATTTAGGTGACGATTTAGCAGTTGGCGCAATTCTTGTTTAGCATTCATTGACAACTAAGAAAGCGTTATTCGGAAGAAATATAGTACATTATTTCGTTTCGTGTATTATATCACGCACGGTATTTTTCCGCCATTCCTACTAATGTTGGGGGAAATATTGACATACTGATAGTCATCTTATATGCTATTAAAAGTATATGTGAATGAAATAAAAGTAAGTAAGTTACAATAGGAAGGAGGATTGTCAGCAACCATATGTCTCATTTGGCTGTAGGCGTTCTTCTTGCTCATCGTTACCGGGTAGAGTCGGTTATTGGCAGTGGGGGTTACGCTACTGTTTATAGAGTAATACGTAAAGATAATGGCGCAATATACGCCATGAAGGAAGTTGCGGAAACCGATCCCAAAGTGCAGCAGCAATTTGAGGTAGAGGCTAAACTGCTTCAAACGGCAAATCATCCAAATATTCCTCGCGGGTATGATTTCTTTCAAGAATTTGACCGCTACTTTTTGATTATGGATTATGTTGAGGGTAAAGATTTGGAGCAAATGCTTGCAGAATCTTTACGAACTCGCGGTGAACCGATGGATGAAGCAGAAACGTTGCGATTGCTGATTCCAATTTGCAGCGCGCTCGAGTTTATGCATACCCGGAAAGATCCGATTATTCATAGGGATATTAAACCCGCAAATATAAAATTAAATGCACAGGGCCGGCCGATATTAATAGATTTTGGTCTCGCAAAAATTGCCCAGCCCGGCACGCAAACACAGCAGGGCGCGCAGGGCGTTACACCCGGCTATGCTCCTCCGGAGCAATATTTGGCGCAAGGCCTGACAGACGCCCGCACAGATATTTATGGATTGGGCGCTACAATGTATGTGCTGCTTACAGGTCGCGAACCGGTTGAAGCAACCGGGCGATTAATGGCTAAAGCAGAATTAAAAGGCCCGGCGTTAGAGCCAGCCCGGATTATTAATCAGCGGTTGAGCGCCCGCACTGCCAATATTATTGATCGCGCTATGAACATCGACGCTGATAAAAGGCAGCAATCGGCTCGTGAATTGCGCTCCGAAATGGAACTGGCTTTGCAGGAACTTGAAAACGGAGTGCGAATTACTGCTAATGGGTCGCCAACGGGGCCGTTGCTGCATACATCTAAACGCAATGCTGCGTTGCCAAGGCGGGTATCTCCGCCGCAGCATTTAGCTTCGCTGCCTATTCGCAATACACCGCGCGAGGCGAAGCCGTTGGAAATGCTGCCAGACCATGTACGCCGTCCGACTGTTCAGTTAACGGAGAAACCATGGATTAACTTTGGCGGGCCGCAAGTTCGGCTTCTGGGTAAAATATCTTTGGGGTTTTCGATAGTAGAACTTTATTGGGGATTGCTATGCGCAGGCATGCTGATTGTTGAACTTGGAACAGATGGATTTACACACGGCCTTAATTTGGTTGCAATTTTAACAATCGTCGTGTTAATTGCGTTGATTTTTGGCATTACACTTGTTACTGCCCGCGCTTTAGATAAACCGATAACACGGCGCGGCGCGGTACAAGAATCTTCCAGGTTATTATATGGCTCTATTTTAACGTTGGTGTGGGTAGCAGTAAATGTTTTGGCCATTTTCTTATATCCCAGTCTATCAACAACTGCTGCGTTAGCAGGGTTGGGCTTCTTAGGGCTTGTGAGTGTTCTGACAGGTGTTTTGAGCATTGCCAATGTGTTGTCTTAGCATTGTGAATCAGCTTCCTTGCCGGCAAGTTGATATTTGTTATTGATGCGCGTTACTTGCCGTAAGGCCGTTTGCCATAAAACGGCCCTAAGAACAAGAATACATTTCTATCGGCTGTTCATGCGCCGGAATGCTTCATCAATCTCATCGCGCGACATGCGCAGCGCTTTTTGTGAAGTACCATAGCCGATTTCCATATCGCCATTTGCCAAGCCAAGGAAAACGGCGTCGGCGAATTCATCCAGCGGAACGCCAAAAGTGTGCAGACCTGCGCCGCCCAAATCTGAATTGACCGCAGGCGGAGCCACTTCGATAACACTAATATGCTGCGCCGCTACTTGCTGCCGCAAACTCATTGTGAAAGAATGCAGCCCTGCCTTAGTGGCGCTGTAGATAGGCGCAAAAGCTCCCGGTGTAAACGCTAGCCCTGAAGAGACATTTACTATTGCGGCGTTATTTTTTCCTGCAAGCAATGGAATGAATAACATTGAAAGATGTATTGGCGCCTCAAGATTTGTTTGAATTTCTTTTTGAAAATATCCCCAATCTTCTTTTATTGCGGTAACATCGAAACGCTGCTGTATGCCTGTGTTATTTACAAGCATATTTATGTGCGGATGTTCCTCTGCAATCCATTGATGCAGCGCAGTGCGGTCGCTTTCTATTGACACATCACAAACGCGGATATGGGCCGACGGCAGTTTTTGTTGTGCTTTACGCAGCTGTTCTTCTCTGCGCCCGCAAATAATAACCTTGCTTCCGGCTGCGCTGAATCGTTCAGCTATGGAAAAACCAATGCCGCTTGCGCCTCCGGTAATTAAAACCGTGTTTCCTGCTAAATCCATGAGTGTATTCCTCAATTTAGTTCTATTTCTTAGGTCGGGATAATTTATTGCGCTATCTTTCAATGATATGCAAAAAAACAATGTAACTGCAACCACTCCCAATCAACGTACATAACCCAAAAGGCGCACCGGATCATCGATGCGCCTTATATTTGTGTTTCAATAGTTTCGCAGTTTATATCTATTCTTTACCGGATGCAAGCCAGCTATATTTACCGAGTTTTTTCCCTAGCTGAAGATCGTATCCCCAAACTATTCCTGCCTGGCTTAAAAACAATCCCGCAAAAACGAGAACATAAATAATAGCTGCGCCAATATCTGTTGCGCCGGCTTGGTATGGGCCACCAAAGCCTTCTGCAGTAGTCCAGATAATAATGGAAATAAGTGTTCCACCAAAATAAGTTAAGTTGCTGAAAACACCTAAAATAAGCGCTAATGCGATAGCGGTTTCACCAATTGCAACCAAATGCGCAAATACATGCGGATCAACTTTGATAATATTAATCCAAAGATTAATCCACCATGCAACCGCCGGAGGCTGATTATCGGAAGTTAGGTAACTGCTAAAATTATTAATGAAGTCTGGCTGCCATTTAAACCAAGCGTCGATTCCCCAAACTACGCCAAATAAAATTCGTAGTAGCGCGATTCCTTGTCTGCGCCAAAGTTGTGTCACTGGAGCAGTTGTGAATTCTACAGCAGCTTCTGTCTTTAGGTCTGTCATGGTTATTTCCTGCTTTCTAAATTAAGTAGATTGATAAGATCTTATTGATCCTGCAATGAAATAGTATCATTGCAATCTGAGGTTTAAGTGAGTAAATTCTAAAGAACACCTGAAAAACATATAACAAATATCTCAAGAATTTCAATGGACTAACTGCCTGAATTCAGATACCGTTTGGCAGGTATTTGGCTCAATTGTGTTCCTTGCCTTCGGGAATTAGTACATACAAGAGATTGAAATGTGATACCTTAGCTACTGCTTGAGATAGTGTTGTGAGAGCCACAGGGTAGGATTGTAATAGATACTAGTACTATTGATGCAATACATTAAAGTGAGTTACGTTTATGCAGCATATTCTTGTTATTGATGATGATCCGGCGATAACCACCGTTTTAAAGAGGGGACTTCATTATGAAGGTTTTGAAGTTTCGGTTGCTCAATCTGGTAAACAAGGTTTATTGATTGCCCGGGACCATTATCCGGATTTGGTGCTGTTAGATATAATGATGCCGGAAATTGATGGTTTTGAAGTGCTTCGCAGGCTACGGGCGGATGATGAGCAATTGCCAATCATATATTTGACCGCCAAAGATACCCCGCAAGATCAAATTTCCGGGCTTTCGCATGGCGCCGATGACTATATTGTTAAACCATTTCTTTTTGATGTGCTCTTAGCGCGTATTCAGGTTTTGCTTCGCCGAAAATCTGCACAAACCACTTCAGTTTATCATTATGCGGACCTGGTCTTAGATCAGAGCGCGCATATTGTAAAACGCGGCGGTAATGCGATAGAACTTACATCGCTGGAGTTTCAATTATTAACAATTTTATTGCAAAACGCTGGTCAGGTACTTTCTAAGGAGCTAATACTTGAGCGGATCTGGGGATATGATTTTGGTGGCAACAGTAATATTGTTGAAGTATATGTAAAACAATTGCGTCAAAAACTCGAGGCTTTTGGCGCATCCAGACTTATTCAAACTGTAAGAAATGTAGGGTATGTGCTTCGTGAAGAAATGTAATCAAAGCATACGCTGCAAATTAACGGTGTGGTATGTGCTTTTGTTTACTGTTATTTTGCTGGTGATAGATGTTTTCAGCTACTCGTTTCATGTGTGCGGACATTATGATGATATAGATAACGATTTGGTCAATGCTGCTTCGCAATCACTTTCTTCCTTAAGCAGTAATACTTATAATCCATTTTATAATCAGGTGAGTGGCCGATTTCAAGTTATTATTCGATATTTTCAAAAAAATGGCGATTTGCTGACTTCCGGCCAATCACAGCAGCAACTACCGAATGTTAATCCAATTTTTGCGCAGCAGCATCCTATGGGGCCGGCGTTTGATTTTCTGGCAGGAATAACACCACCTATCGAGAAACCGATTCGCATGAGTGGCGGAACTTTTTATACCGTAGAATTCGAACATACTCGCTGGCGGATATATACCGTTCCGGTAACGCTGAAAAATACCCAATATTATATCGAAACAATAACATCTTTAGCGTATGTTGATGACGCAGTTGGAATATTTCGTTTGGCGTTGCTGGGAGTATCTTTATTTGGATTAACTGCCGCTTTAATTGGCGGTTACTTTATTGCGAAAATTACTTTGAAGCCGATAGCCGCTGTAATAAACACAATAAGCGCTATCGGCAGCTCGCATGATCTGAGTCAAAGGCTGCAAATTCCGTTGCCTAGTGATGAAATCGGTAAACTTATTATTACGTTTAATGATATGCTTTTTTCATTGCAACAAGCCGAAATTGTGCAGCAGCGTTTTATTGCAGACGCTTCGCATGAACTTCGGGCTCCGGTTACCGTTATTAAGGCAAATTTAGATTTAATTCAGCGCTATGAGATTATGGATCCTCACGAATTGAGCGAAATATTCAGCGCGATTAATAAAGAAGCAGACCACATGAATTCATTGGTAGCAGATCTTTTATTGCTCGCGCGCGCAGATGCACATACTCAACTCGATATGGCGGAAGTACATCTTGATGAACTGATACTTGAAACAATGCAAGTCGCAAACAATATTTCTCATCAGCATACGTTTCTGCTCGATCAATTTGAAATTATTACTATTCCGGGGAACACTGAAAAATTACGGCAGATGATGTTGAATATTGTAAGCAACGCAATAAAATATACTCCACCGGGCGGCGAAATACGAGTTAAACTTACCAAAGTAGCAGCCACAGTGGTCATTTCTGTATCTGATACGGGCATCGGCATCTCTGCAGAGGATTTGCCCTATATTTTTGACCGCTTTTATCGAGCAGATCCATCTCGCAGTCGAAGTGTTGAAGGAACAGGTTTAGGACTTACGATTGTGAGATGGATTGTTGAACAGCATCGCGGCGCAATTGAAGTTGAAAGTGAACTTGGGATAGGAACTTGTTTTACAATTACCCTGCCATTAAAATAGTTAAAATGCGCTAATAATTCTGTTGGCAATATAGCCTCCATGAATGATTGCGCGTAACTACTCAGGGGATATGGCCAAGAACCACAAAGATACCGCACGGTACACACCGGGGATTCGTAAGGGGCGATAGCCCCTTGTGCGGGGTTTAGGGTGTCCCCAAATACCTATTTTATATATACTTGAAACTCTGCACGGTCACACTTGAGGCCATGCAATCCGGTAGGGGCGACCCTTGCGGTCGCCCTTGCTGCCTGACTTTCAATGCCACGCTGTATCTTTTGCTTTATAGAGACCTTGCCAAAACCCCCTGAGTAGTTATAATTTGCGGATGTTCGGATATTTTTCCTGCAAAAATCGTTCGAACTTTCTTTGAGAAAATCTGCCATAAGAAAACAATGCGCCGTTAATAAATATACCCGGTGGAAATAGAATACGGTTTTTAAGAACCAATTCCATTCCTTCCGGTGAATCTATTGAACAGGTTTGGATGTGAAAACATTTGGCAGGTTGATATGCTTGAATAATTTTCAAGGCGTCTTCACAGTAACCGCAGTTTTCGCGGGTTAAAATTAGAATTTCGATTAGGCGATTATTTGTTTCCATTTTCTGCCGCTTGTATGCTTGCAATGAGATTCGATACCGGAACGTACATAGTATAATTTGGTGGGCCACCATAATCTGCACGCCAAATTATTTTTCCGGATGGATCTACCAAGATAAATGTGTGCCCATCTGTAGAGCCATTCATCATAGTATATTTATTTGCGTTATATTGCAGAGAAACAGTAAACTGAGAGTCAGCCAATGTTATCATGGAAATATTTTCCATCTGTAATTTCTGCTGGATTGCTTGCAGGGAATTTGTTGTAATGGCAACAATGGTTTTAATGCCTAATTTTTGGAATTGGCTGATGTTTTGATCTATATCTTGCATTTGTGTCCAACAAGATTCGCAGCCAATTCCTTCATGAAAATAGAGCAAAACATATTGTCCTCGGTGCGCGGATAATGTGAAGGAAGTTCTATTAGACGCAGGCAACGTAAAGTTCGGAGCCATTTGCCCTGGACCGGGCTGGGCAACTTCGTAGGCATATTGCTGCGAACTTGGCAATTGTGCGCGGGAATATGCGTTAAAAGTAAAAATTGCGGCAAGCAGCAATAACGCGCCGGATATGAAAATGATTATTTTAGTTTCCGGCCCAAAATATTGTTTTTTTATTTTCCGGATATTATGAGTTTTATGTTTGTGAATATCTGCCATGGTGTATTATTCCCCCTCCGGATGTGTTTGCTGCATCTTAATATCATGTTTTTTTGCCTCTTGGATTCCGCGTTTTGCTAAGAACGTCAGAACAATTAAAAATATGATCCCGATTATCCAATTAGGGATCCATTTGGTTATATGAGTAAGGGCAATGCCGGTTCTTTGCAGATCTAAGAGCAATTGAATCTGCCAGTTGGAGTATTTTTGCATACCTGTAAATGTGAAACCTACCCAAATCATTAAAATACCTAGAAGAAAAATCACGATTGCCGCAGCAAAATCAGTGAATGCTATGGTATATTGATAGGATTTTAAGGTCAGGTGTATTGTTCGTGAGCGGAACAATGATAATTTAGACCAGTCATAACTTTCCCATAGCAAAGAAATGACAAATAACGGCGCTACCATCCCAAAAACATATATAACGCCGTAGATTATTGCCATTCCAAAGGACGAGGCTACGCTGGAAACAGCAATGACACCAGCCAAAACCGGAGCGCAGCATGAACTGGTTATTCCTGAAAAAACACCCAGCAAATATGCTGATTTCATGCCTGGTGTATTGGTGTTAGATGAAAGCGCCGGGATTGGAATATGCAGTTTTCCGCCAATAAACGTAAATATTGCCATGCCCAAAAGCATGATTCCGCCGACAATATAGATTGTTTTGTGCTGGGATAAAAATAATCCCCAAAGGAATGATGCTCCTAAGGTAATCGGCAGTACAATTGTTGCCACACCAGCTGCAAAAACAAAAGTCATAGCTATAAGGCCGCGCTTGCTTTTCACAGCGCCGGCAAAATACGCCGGAAGCATGAATGAAATGCAGCATGGCGCAAACAAAGCGATCATGCCGGCAATAAACGCAGCAATCAGCGATGACCCAAAAAATAAGGATATACTCATGCTTTTTCTGTACTCGTTTCATTAACGGATTTTTTCTTACAGTCGCATGCTGCGCGTATGATTGTATGCATGTTGCTCTATGTAGCGTAACAGCGCGATGCGGCATTATTATAACAATACTGTTCTATGTTGAAGCGCCGCTGAAGAAAAGCTGAATGGCAACTGAGTAAATTTCAGCGCATGAATTGCCGCAAATAACTTTAGCTGATGTTTATGTTTTTAACTTGAGGAAGTGTTAAAGTAAATGTTGAGCCTTTTCCTAAACCAAGACTTTCTGCGCTTAAATTTCCATGCATTTGTTCGGCCAATGCCCGGGAAATCGTTAAACCAATACCCGACCCGCCGAATCCTCGCGATCGTGATTTATCTACACGGTAAAAACGATCGAATATTCGCTGCAGATCTTCCTTTTGTAAACCCAAGCCAGTATCCACAACTTTAATACACACCATTCCTTTTTGTCCTTCTGCGGAAACTGTTACTTTCCCCGGAGGCGGTGTGTACCGCAACGCATTTGTCAGTAAATTTATGACAATTTGAGCGGCGCGATCAGGATCTGCCAACATCATTGGCGTTTGCGGATCAATTTCGAGGGAAAGTGATAACCCGTTTTCTTCCATAAGATCTGATACATATTGACTCGCTTTATCAATCATCTTAACTGCAGAACATGGTTGAACGGTAAGTGTCATACGGTGCGATTCAGCGCGAGAAAGCTCTTGCAAATCATCAACCAAACGCCGCATCCGTCCGGTTTCATCCACCAGTTTGCCAATACGTTCCGGTTCCGGTAAAATGACACCATCCAACATACCTTCCAATGTTCCTTGCAGAGTAGTAAGCGGGGTTCGCAATTCGTGGGCGGCGTCTCCGATAAGTTCTTTGCGGCGCTGTTCTGTTTCCTCTAACGCTGATGCCATTCGATTAATGCGTTCTGCCAATTCTTCAAGTTCGTCGCCATGGTTAAACGCCGGAACCGTAATGCGCTGGTGATATTCCCCTTGCTCTATGCGCGCCGCAATTGCAGCAATGCGGTTAATTGGCCTTGCCAGGAACCGTGCGGTGATAATCCCTAAAATCAGCGCCAGCAAAATACCGCCAAGAATTGCAATGAAAAGAGCTTGGTGCAATGCGCCGATGACAGCCTGATCTGTTGTGGTTTGCGCCGGTCCGGTTGAACCAGTCATCATACCGTTCATTGCATTTGAAGCGCCCATCATTTGATTCATAACTGAAATGAGGAAATGCGGGGCAATTGCTAAAACAAGGACCAAAAACAATAGAATACTGGCTAAGGCAACCAACATATGGGATAGAAAGAGTTTACTTTGCAATTTCATATTGTGTCATCTCATTTCCCATCGTTTTTGCCGCGAAACCGATACCCGACACCGCGGACTGTTTCAATATAATAAGGATGCGCAGGATCTTCCTCTATTTTTTTGCGTAAGTTTGCCATATGCACATCTACAATATGATCGTCATAATATTCATTGCCCCAAACACGCTCCAGCAACTGGCCGCGGGTGTATACTTTTCCGGCATATTGAATGAGTTCCAGCAGCATATCAAACTCACGTGCGGTTAGTTGCACAGTCTCTTTATTTACTATTACCTCACGCCGTTCCGGGTAAACTATTAAACTGCCAAAGTGGAAAATCTGCTCAGTTTCTTTTACAGCTGCAGAACTATTATTTGCGTGGCGCGGCCGCCTGAGCATGGCGTTAATGCGCGCTGTCAGCTCTCTTGGACTGAATGGTTTAGATATGTAATCATCTGCTCCGACGGAAAGCCCAACTACGCGATCTATCTCTTCAGTTTTTGCGGTAAGCATAAGCACATAAATATCGCTGAACAAACGTATTCTGCGGCATACCTCTATCCCATCCATTCCCGGCATTGCCACATCCAAAATAACAATATCGCAAGGTTCTTTTTGCAATATTTCCAATGCAGTTTGGCCGGAGTGTGCTGTTATTACGCTGAATCCGTCTTTTTTCAGATATTCTTGCAGCATATCCGTAATATTTTCTTCATCATCTACCGTTAAAACTGTAACCTGCTGGATATTGGTCATATACTATGCTCCCGGTGAAACGGCTTTGTTTGTTAGTTTCTGTTCATAGTATATGGCAAGGAAATCTCAAAGCAATCACAAGGCGCAGTAGATTTCACAAATTTATGTTATATAACTTTTGGAATTGTAATGTGTGAGATTTTATTTTGCTCATTTCAAAGTGAGAGTTCCTGTGAAATCCTTGTTTTCGGTATGTCAATTATATTGCGAAGCTGAACCTTGAAAACAAAAATGCAGCGCAGGGCAGATGAGATATAGTTTGTGTTTACCCATTGTTTACTGCCTTGCGCTGGATCGAATAACTTTATTTATTTTTGCGGCTCACGAATGTCATTTAACATCTTCTGCATTGTGTCGTTATCAATTTCACCGCGAGCATAACGCTGGCGTATAATTTCCTGCGGGCTGGATGTGCCCTGTGAAATAATTTGCGCGCTATTTTGCCCCTGGCCGCTGATTGCGCGAATAAGCACAAAAAGCAGCGCCACAAAAATCAAAAATCCCAGCAGCATCATGCCAAACATCAGCCAACCGGCCCAGCCGTTTCCATAATATCCCCACATCATACGTGTATTCTCCTCGTTTTTTTAATTATTATTGTGTAACTATTACTTCACCGGTCATTTGCGGGTGATATGCGCAAACGTAGGAATACGTACCCGGTGTGGTGAACGTAAATGAAAATGTTGCGCCTTGAACCAAATTGCCGCTGTTTTTCATGCCGTTAGTAAACGTTACCGTATGTGGTGTTGTATCTTTATTTGTCCAGGTTACGGTTGTTCCGGCTTTAACTTGTATAACAGGAAACTGGAAAGCGAAATTTTGGATGTTCATTGCGGTAATACCGGTAACCGGTTTGCTTGAAGTAGGCGCTCCGGAAGGATACCCGCTCATCATACCAGGACCCATGCCATAACTGCCATTGTTGCCCATCATACCGGAGCCTGTTCCATATCCATTGCCCATCATGCCATAACCGCTATAGGGAGTTGCGCTGGTAGATGTAACATTTTGCCGGTACCCCATCATGGTAAAAGGCGCAGAAATTTTACCAGTCGAAGCTAAGTACCCGGTTCCTCCAGCAATAACACCGGTTCCTAAAACTCCGGCGATTAACCATCCAATAATTTTATGTGTCATAGTAAAAATACCTCTTTTCTTGATTCAGAACATCGTGGCAATGTTCTTTTTTTTCCTGACACTCTGATGATAAGCTATTTTTCTCAAGAAAAAGGTATTTTTACATCAAGATTCAATCAAGAAATTGCCGTAGATATAACAATTATGTCAATTTCTTGATATTTTATTTTACCATAGTTATTCGAGAGACCTGAGCCTAAAAAAGGAATCTGGGGACACCCCCGGCCCCGTCAGGGGGAATGCTACCTTCTGCTTTTTCTTTACGTATGTTCAGATCTCTTGCGCTGTTCACTAGAAAATAAAACTTTGTTGAATTGTTCAGCCGGCGCAGCAAGAAAGCTTTGAAATATCTTTGGTAAAAGTTAACGCCGCCAATTTTAACCCTTCGGCCATCGTTAAATACGGCGCAAAAGTAGCGCACAAATCTTCAATGGTTATTCCATATTTTATTGCGAGCAATGCTGAATAAATAACTTCTCCGGCGTTTTCGGCGGCAATATGCGCCCCAAGTAACTTTCTTGATTGAACGTCTGCTACGAGTTTGAAAACACCGCCGGTTTCATGATTTGCCAGTGCGCGTGGAACAGCTTCCAAGGGAATTGTTGCCGTTATAACTTCATAGTTCTTTTTGCGCGCCTGTTCTTCTGTTAACCCGACGGCTGCTATCCCGGGTGCGGTAAAAATAACCCCCGGCACAACACTCAGATCGATTGTACGCGCTGCAGCCGAAAGGGCATTATCTGCTGCAATCTGGCCTTCATAGGCGGCAACATATACAAACTGCGGCCCTAAAGTAACATCGCCGGCGGCGTAAATATGCGGCTGCGATGTTTGCAGATACCCATCAGTGAGCGCTTCACCGCGCGGCCCAATGGCAACCTGAGCTGCTTCTAGTCCTAAATCTGCTGTATTAGGCGCGCGGCCGGCCGCAACCAGCAGCATATCAGACTCGATGATTTGCTGTACCTCGTTTATAGTGATGTGAACTTGTTTTTTGTCATTAACTTGCGCAACTTTTTGATAGGTTACTCCAGTGATTATACGGATGCCTTGCCGTGTAAATTCTTGCAAAACGGCTGCTGATATTTCCGGTTCGAAAGCGCTTAACAGGCGTGGATTGCGCTGCAAAATGACGACTTCAACTCCCAAGCGGCGCAGCATTTGCCCTAATTCTAAAGCAATATATCCTGAACCGATGATGGTGATCTGCTTTGGCAATTTTTGAAGATTTAAAATGGATGCGCTTGTTTCGTAAGCGACTTCGTTTAACCCGTGAATATGTGGCTGGGCCGGTGAAGCGCCGGTGGCAATAAGGAAGTTGCGGGCAGTAATGCGGCGGCCATTTACTATAATGGATGAAGGATCTGCAAATCGCGCCGCGCCATGGATAATTTCAAATCCATATTCCTGCGCCAGATCGATATATTTGCTTTGGCGCAGCGCCGTAATCAGATCATTTTTCTGGCTGACAATCTGCCTGATATCTGCCGGACCGGCGCTTGTTGATACACCCAAAAACGGGTTTGTTTTGGCCAAGTGATGGATTTCACTGGCGCGCAGCATTGTTTTAGACGGCACACAGCCTATATTTACACATGTGCCGCCAATAACGCCTCGTTCGATGAGTGCGGTTTTTGCGTTAACGCTAACTGCTTGAATTGCTGCAGAAAAAGCTGCGCTGCCAGCCCCGATTATGACAAAATCATAATCATATTGATTTTCTGATTGAGATGCATTATTTTTTTGTTTGTTGGTATGTGTCATATTTTCTGTCTCTTCGGTGGATTGTTGCTGCGCAATATGATGTATTTTCAGCCACGAGTTTTAGTCTTTGAATGAAAGGAGATCCTGGATATGTTCGTGTTCAAGAATATCGAGTATTGGGCAAGTATCTATATTATTTTCTTGATTGCAGAGCGCTACAGCGTTTACTATCTCTAATCTCAAGGCTTGAAGATGAGCAATTTTCTGTTCCACTTCGGCTAGCTTCAACTTAGCGCGCTGTTGTACATCTTTGCACGTATCGCGACTTTCCGCGAGAAGGAGCAGCAATTCTTTAATTTCTTTCAAAGTGAAGCCAAGATATTTTGCTTGGCGAATAAAATGCAAACGGGAAATGCTCTGTTTGGTATACTTCCGATAGCCGGATTCCGTGCGCATAGGCGCATCTAACAGGCCTTCTTTTTCATAAAATCGAATAGTTTCTGCGCCAATACCTGCTAAACGCGCTGCTTGCCCGATTGAAAACATCTGCATAAAATTCTCCCAATGAAACTATACACATTGTACCTAACTATAAGGTCAAGGGATTGTGGCGAATTTAAATTTCGGCGTTATTTTCCAGCAGCTTTTTGAGTAATTGTACATGGGCGTGTTCTACATCGCGGGCGGCAAAGACCAGTGTTATGGGGGCATCTTGCGCTAATTTGCGCAATTTAATAAATGATTCATGCGCAAAACCATCAGATAATTCAGTGGTATATTTTTGATTAAATTCCTGAAATTTTTCGGGGTCGTGCCCATACCATTCACGCAATGCGGAGCTTGGCGCTACTTCTTTCAGCCAAACCGCAATTTCTGCGTGATCTTTGGATAATCCACGCGGCCACAGGCGATCGACAAGTATTCTTATCCCATCTTTGGGATCGGGTTTTTCATAAGCGCGTTTTAGGAAAATCGTTTGTGGCATTTTAATCCATCTTTCAAATAAATGTCGTATATGTTAGAGGTTATTTGGCGTTTTTAGCCATATTATTATTATGTATACCACATACGATAAAAAAAGAGTTCCGCAAAAACTGAACTCTTTTCCCGCAATTAAGAACTTTTCAGAGCAAGAAATTATGCTGCGCGCTGTATTTGTGCTTTATGTATAGCGGAGCCTTTACGCGCGCCATCATCAGACCAATGAAAGAATATGGCAGATTTATGCAGATCATTGACTGTATTGCGAATGGCGTCTATCTGCTTGACGACCTCGGATACTTGCGCAGTCATTTCCTCAGTTGCAGATGAAACTTCCTCGGTTGCGGCGCTATTTTCCTGGCTAACGCTGGCTGCTTGGGTAATAGCCTCACTAATACGTTCAGTGTTTTGCGCCATTTCACGCGCTGCGCGTTCTGATTCCATCATCTGCGTTGTGCCGGTTTCTACTTGTGAGACCCCTTCTTCCATTGCCTGAACAACCTGAGTTGTTTCACGTTGAGTTTCGGTGATAATTGAGTCAATTTCTTTGGTAGACTCTGCCGAGCGTTCAGCTAATTTGCGAACCTCATCAGCGACAACTGCAAAACCACGGCCATGTTCGCCCGCGCGCGCGGCTTCAATAGCTGCGTTCAGCGCCAATAGATTCGTTTGTGCAGCAATTTCATCTATGGTTTGAATGATTTGACCGATAGCGTTAGAGCGGTTACCTAACGTTCGTACACGGTCTGATGTTATCAACACTGTTTCTTTTAAATGTTCCATTGTGCTAAGGTTTTTGCCAGCGTCTTGCTGTATTTTTTCGCTTTGATCCGCAAGATTTTTAATATTCCGTGCGGCTTGACTTAACTGCACACTTTGGTCTTGCGCGCCAGCGGCGACTTGTTGAATGGTTTGCGCAACTTGGTCGGTAGCTTCATTTGCTTGGTTGGCATAATTAGCGATTAAATTTGATGAATCATTCATTAAGGCGCTCCCTTTAGTTACACCGCTGATGATTTCACGCAAACGGCCGAGAGTATTACTGAGTGAGAGCACTAACTCGCCAACATCATCTTTGCCGCCGTACAGTTCAACTAATGTATCAATATTACTGATGTCACCTTGAGCAAGATGTTGGACAACTGCCACAACTTTACGCAGCGGCGGCACAATCATCGACAGAAGAATTCTGCTGAGCGCTATCGACAGGATAGCAGCTGCTATGATGGTTATGGCTAATACCCAAGCAGCGTTCATATACGCAGATGAGCTGTTATTAGCTATAGTGACGGCATCTTGTTTATTTAAACTTATTAGTTGTGACATATTAGCTTGGATATTTAGATCTTGCTTTGATAACATTGAGTTGGCAAGATTCAGCGCATCTGCAGTTTTATTAGCTTGCGCCAGTGATTCTATTTGTTTTACCGTTCCCAGCCATTGCTGTGAAGCACTTTGAAATCCGGAAAAATATTTTGATTCAGTAGCTGATAGTGGCTGCGTTGCAAATGAGTTGGCGCTATTCTGCAGATTTTGAATATCCTTATTTGTTTTAGCAATATCGGTAGCCATGATGTTATTTTGTGGTGTAAGAATGGCGAACAGAATATCACTTTGAGCTTTCAATCTATAGGCACGCATATCATCTAAAATGTTGGCTTTAACCAAAGTTTGATTTGTAAGGGTATGATTTTGGCTATTGAGCTGGTTCATACCCCAAAACCCAACACCACCGACTATGACCACGATGAATGTGAGGATAAGAAACGCTGTTTGCAGTTTTGTTGAAAGTTTAACGTTGTTGAGGAAATGATTGTTGTGTGTATCGTTCATAATACAAACTCCGACTCCTTGCGATAAAATTGTAATAGTTGTTTGTTCATCCCTGTTCTAATTGGATTGGATATGCGCTTGCTGACTTCCTTTAAAATAAAGGTGGAAATGAACAGGAAGTGTTTCAATATGCTAAAAATATAATCGGCGTACTTTTCATGAACTGAAGAGCAAAAATTGGGGAAATATCTATCTATATAAATGATTGAAATACAACCAGAAAGCAATGTATATTCTTTTATTTTTATAACATGAAGTTTGGTAACGCCCTAAACCCTGCGCATGAAGGAGCCTTATGAATACTGGATTTTGCGGCCGGGTGAAGCTGACTATTCCTATGTAAATTGTGCGAAATATTGGTTATATATCCTCATTCTGCCGGATATGAATAGCTGATTGGCCACGGACGATTGATTCTAAGAGAGAGTCATCCAAAATGGTAATTTGGCCGCGGTTAATCTTAATTGCTCCGGTTTGCTCAATTTTTTTTAATGCGCGTCCGGTAACTTCACGCGCTGCGCCTATCATAGACGCCATTTCTTGTTGGGTTAAATGGTGCAATTTGGTGTCTGCATCAAACTTCTGCATAATGAGCAAATGCGCTGCGCGCGCAACAACATCGCGCAGCGATAAATCTTCCACCAGCGCTACTAAATGGCGCAGCGCATGCGAAAAATTGCGGATAACACCCAATGCGACTGCCGGCCGCAGACTGATGATTTGGTTTAGTTCACGCTGACCTAAAACTATAACGTGTGTTGCCTCTACCGCCATGACACTAGCCGGGTTAGGCTGCCCATCAAAGGCTGGGGCATCATTAAAAGTTCTTCCGCGGCCAACCATGCGCAAAACTTGTTCTTTGCCATCTTCAGATATTTTATATACTTTTACTAATCCATTTACTACAAAATAAAGCGGACTTTCCGAATCACCTTCAAAAGCGATAATTTCCCCTTTGGCGTAAGTTCGTTCCCAAGCGTAGCGGGAAATAAGAACGCAATCATCTCCGGTTAGCGATTGAAACAAAGGAATTTCAGCAATTTTATGTGGTGAAACTGGCATGGCGCGTTACCAATCCATTCATGCGACTTTTATCACATCATTTCATATAGTAGTATCATACGATATATGTGGGTCAGTTTGAAACCATGCCGTCAAATTTTGGCGCATTCATCAAATAAAACACATTATCTTGAGCTATTTGCCATTGATGTGAAATATTTTTAGTATTGGATAATTTAGGAGCGTGAAATGACGATGAATTCTGAATCTCAAGAAATAGTATTAGATGTTCGGCCAGATCTTGCCAACGGCGAGGAGCCGTTTGTTAAAATTATGGAAACCGCGGCGCGCATTCCGATAAACGGAACACTGCACCTGATCGCGCCTTTTAATCCGACGCCGTTGTACAGCGTTTTGGATAAACGCGGATTTACCCATGCAGAAACCAAAAGTGTATCCCCAACAGAGTGGCATATATTTTTTGTTCGCCAAGACGAACAGGAATCGGCTTATGGTCTTTGATATTTTAATCAGGATAAAGACCAACAGAGCAGAGTACATTGAGTGCCCCATAGTGCCTGTTGTTGAACAAACACTGCACGGTACACATGGGTGGAGGTGGGGAAACAAGCCACACGATTCATCGTGTGGTGTTCGTTTTGTGGCAACCTTGCTACCTACATCGCTCCGAAGCACAAGCGTTGCCTCATATCGGTTGTTTTATAGCACACGCCGCGCGGTCACACCTGAAGCACTGCAATCCGGTAGGGGCGACCCTTGCGGTCGCCCTTGCTTCCCGTCTGCCAATATTGCTTTGGGAATATGGTTTAAAATAATATTTTTTTGGGGACACCCCAAACCCCGCGCAAGGGGCATCCGCCCCTTACGTATCCCTGATTACGCAGGTATATCTTATCCTTCTTTCATTGTTAAAGATCATAAGCAGAATAGCGAGACAAGGAAAATTTATCAATGAATCGTCCACCAATTTCTATGGGGGTAGCCGGGGCATTTTCGGTGCGTGGCAACGAAAGCTTCGGAGGACGGCGCGAACTGCCGCTGATTGCGCCGTTAAGCCATCTTGCTGCAGCTATTATCGGTATGCTTTTTTTTGGCGCATTTGCCGGTGTTGCGCTTCCGGCAGCGTTTATCACGCCATTTAATCCACACACCCTTGCAGATGTGCATATGGCGGTAATCGGATGGATTACAATGTCTGTGCTGGGGGCATCATATCAATTAACACCGGTTATTCTTGCCGCGCCGTTAGTTTGGTCTAAGTTTGTGCGCTGGCAGTTCCCCATCTACTTTATTGGCGCTGTTACGCTGATATTTGGCTTTTGGTATATGCGGCCATGGTATATTGTTACCGGAGGATCGCTGATTTTTCTTGCAGTAGCGCATCATGTAACCGTATTGATCGCGTCAATTATAAAAAGTCCTAATAAGCCTCTTACTGCAAAGTTTATTCTCACTGCATTAATCTATTTACTTTTTGTAATTAGTTTTGGAATAACGGCCGGTTTGAATTTGCAATATGGTTTTTTTGGTCAGTGGACCAATTCGTTTATCCTGACCCATCTTACAATTGGTATAGCAGGCTGGCTGCTGACTATTTTAACCGGTGTTTCATATACGCTAATCCCCATGTTTTCCTTAACGCATGGTCACAGTCAAAAATTAGGTGAATATGTTTTGATAATCAACACATCCGGAGTTGTTGTTTTTGCGCTTTCAACGGTGTTTGCTGTTCCATGGTTTCCCTATATCGGCATGTTGGTTTTGCTGGCTGGTTTAGCGTTATATGCCTATGATGTATGGCAAATGTATCGAAAGCGATTGCGGAAGAAGCTGGAACCGGCGCAACTGCACGCAATTGCAGGCATGGCATACCTGTGTGTTGGTTTTCCATTTGCGATGGCGCTGATTTACCGCGCAAGTTACACACCGCACTTGTTTATTGCCGCCGGAGTTATGATTATTGTCGGCGCATTTGGGCAGCATATTACGGGGTATATGTATAAAATTGTGCCGTTTCTTGTTTGGCACACTCGCTATGGGCCAGACGCCGGCATTAAAAAAGTTCCGCTGCTGAAAGATCTGCTGGATCACCGCGCAACAATCACAGCGCTAATTCTTACGAATATCGGCATACTTATTATTGTGTTTGGAGCGCTTTTCAGCAGCGGTGCAGTTGTTACTGCCGGATCCGTTGTGTTGGAATTAGGCTTTGTAGTGATTGGGTATGTGATTTTTAGGGTATTATCGCATTTGCGTCTCGCGGATATTTTTTCGACTTAACCCAATTTGATGTATGATACATATTGGATGTATGATACATATTGATAGTATGCAAGCATGTGCAAGATTCGAATATTTGGGCATGGCTAATTGCTGCTCGCAGATCGTTGCATTTCGCTTGCGTAGTGTTTAAAAATGCAGGAGGAAAGATTATGAAGTGGGTTACCCGAGAACATGTGAAGGTAGATCGTGTTGCCTGCCCGTGGCTTATCCGCAAATTTGTCGATCCGCAAGCGGAATTTTTATTTGTTCCGGCGGACCAGATACTTGCGGTGGCAGAACGTGAAAAGGCAACGCCATATGACGCGAAAGGTGTAGAATTAGGTCATCATGGTAAGGAATGTTCGTTCGAGGCGATATTGCGCAAATATGATTTGCTGAAAGATCCGGCTTTAGCGCTGCTGGGTAAAATTGTAAATGGCGCCGATACCGATAACACCTTGTATCAGCAGCCTGAAGGCGCTGGGTTGGAAGCTATCGCCGAAGGTTTCCGTCACTTGGGATTTGCGGATGATCATGCGGTGATACAAGCGGAGAGTATTGTGTACGACGCTTTGTATGCATATTGTCAAGCAATGGTGGTGCAAGGCAAAGTACATGGAGCGTTCAAAGAATAGCAAGAATATTGCGAGAAAAGCCTGCCGCCTGGCCGCAACAGTCCGGGATACGTAAGGGGCGGAAGCCCTTGCGCGGGGATTGGGGCGCCTCCCAAAATATCTCATAATTAAACAAACACCGCACGGCACACCGGGGATTCGTAAGGGGCAACAGCCCCTTACGCGGGGATTGGGGTGTCCCCAAAATATCTTTTTATACAAACAACCACCGCACGGCCACAAAATCCGGGGATTCGTAAGGGGCGAAAGCCCCTTGCG
>JAJYBV010000001.1 GCA_021778805.1 Chloroflexota bacterium
TATTGTAAAATATGCCCGCACGGCACATATGGGGATACGTAAGGGGCGGATGCCCCTTACGCGGGGATTGGGGTGTCCCCAAAAATTATTATTGTAAAATATGCCCGCACGGCACATATGGGGATACGTAAGGGGCGGATGCCCCTTACGCGGGGATTGGGGTGTCCCCAAAAATCTCTTTTATTTTATTTTTCGATGGAAAATATTGGTAGCCGGGCAGCAAGGGCGACCCTTGCGGTCGCCCCTACCGGATTGCATGGCCTCATGTGTACCGCGCGGCGTATGCTCTAAAACAAACGATATGTGGCGGCGCTTGTGCTTCGGAGCGGTGTAGGCGCCAAAGTGGCCCCAAAACGAACACCACACGATGAATCGTGTGGCTTGTTTCCCCACCTCCACCCATGTGTACCGTGCAGTGTTTGTTCAACAACAGTCGCTATGAGATGCTCAATGTACTCTGCTCTGTTGATCTTCATCCTGATGAAAATATCAAAGACCATCACCACCGGCCTTGTTAGGATACATACTGCCTCCTGCCGTATGCGTTTCGTAGGATCCAGTCTATAATCACAAAAACAGCGCAAAGACGCCGGCTTTTTATTGCTGTGGCTGTGGCGCAATTTGTATCGCGCGCAGTGAAAATGATTTTGGCGATTCCCAAAGCGCAAGTGTCATCAATATAATAAGCGGACCGGTGTTAGGGTCGGTAGACATCCCCGAAAACACCATGCCAAACGCTTCAAAAAACCACCAAAGACCAATTGCGCCTATCAGCGACACCACCAGCGCAGTATGCAAAGATGATGATTTTGCTGCAAGAATCCATACCCCCAGCGCTATAAAAAACACAACAAGCAATGCGTTCAGCAATCCTTCAACCGGCAAAGTTGCCGCCGCCAATCCGTGCAAAATAGGATCGACCAGCGCGCCTTGCAATGTGCCGGGATTATATAACGTGGAGATTGTATTGGAAATTTGCCCATATTGCCACCAATACGGCTGAAGCTGCAATAAACCAGCAAAAATCCAAAATCCACCTAAAGCGCGGCGCATGAACACTCTTTGCTGTAGTGAAACCGAGCGATCATTTGCGGCAGTATAATCAATTGGCTCTTTATATTGCAGCACAATGACAAAAGTAATAATAATATACAACAAAACAGATCCGGGAGCGCCGAACAGCGCGCTGGATTGTCCAGTAAGCAGTCCGCTTAGTCCCTCGCCGGCGTACCAAAGAATCAACCCCCAAACAGCGGATATAACAACCGTTTCACGTATCCATCTGCCGGTAAGAAGCGCCACACCGATAGCAGCTTGAACGAGCGTTATACCCCAATTTAACAGGGAAAGATGCGTTGAAGATACAGCAACTATCCAATTTAAGTTTGCCGCAATCAACGGTGGTTGATTTTGTATGATTGGCAGCAGTGTGCCGTTTACCATATTCATAGAAAACATCGAAGGCTGTATCTGCAAAAAAGCGTCTAGCAGCCAAAGCGCGCCGATAATTTGCAATATGGCTTTATCGGTTAGTAATAGCGTTGGTAAAGATTTTTTCATTGCTTTTGTTTTAGCGGTTGGTTGAAGTTTGCTTTCCATTGAAAAAAATTCTCTGTTACATAACATAAAACACAGAGCCGAAAACATATTTTTACCGGCTCTGTCTGTTTTTTAAGTTTATTATATCGCATCCAAGACAATAGTTATGTCAGGATTTTCTTAATTTTCCTGTGGCTAAGAAATGGTAAACGCTGTTGAATATGCGCTGATAGCCATTTGCGCTACCATTCCAATTTGCGGATTTGTGCCCATAAACGCGATACGATATGTTCCCGGCGCAAAACTTGCAGCGGCAATACTAACAGTAATAGACTGCCCCGGCGTCATTTTCACAAACGTAGTATTTTTGGTGTCGGCGCAAGCGTTAACGCTTGAATCTTTCCAAACGCCATTCACTTGTTCCTGTACTTGGGCAATGCTGCATCCGGTATGTACCGAATAAGAGCCAAGTGTAATCTGCGAAGTGTTCGTAAATATCACTTGAATGGTATCAGTTTGCGCATATTTAGCGGCGCCAACCGATACAGTAACTACCGGTTTATCTATCGGCCCGGTGCTTTGCGACGGCGACGTTGTTCCGCTGACACTGACGCTTCCCTGTGTAACTTTACCGGCGCCGCTTGTATTGCTTGCCTGATTTGAGCTTTGTGATGCGCCGCATCCAGTTGCCGTTACGATAAGCAAAAGAAACATTGATGGTATAAAATATTTTTTCATAGTTCCGCCTTTTCATGTGCGCATGGTATTACACATTTGTTTTGCATGCGGCGCAAGGGATTTTTGCTGCAAATTATCTGCGCAATACGCCAATTTTTGCACAGATACTATGCCGAATTCCCTGCGCTTTTCCTGCTGCATTACATAGACGTAAACGCGCTCATTTTGTTCCGAAACGTTACCATACGCCATGTTCTTGGGTATATTGCCGAAGCGACTGCGGGGTAAAGCCAAATTCATGCTGCACACTATTCAGTTCCGTTGTGTTAGGAAACGCAAACAACTCAAGCGCAGCCGAGGTTATCGGCGGATTGGGCAGCAAAATTTCCAGCATTCCGGCGGCAGGTTTCATAAGAAAAGATGGAGCCGGTACTTTCAGTTTCTTTTTATGGAGTGAAGCCATAATAATATCTAAAATTTGGCTGTATGATATAATCTCCGGGCCGCCAACCGGATATCGTTTGTCGTCACGCGAAGCATCGTGAATTAAAATATCCAAACATGCGGCAACATCTTCAACCCAAATTGGCTGAAATGTTTCTTTCCCAGATCCGGCCATTGGCGTTACGAAAGGCACTTGTTGAACCAATTTTGCCAAACCGGCTATAAACGCGGAATGTGGCCCAAAAACAATCGATGGCTGTAAAATTGCCCATCCCAATCCGCTTTGCTGTATCGCCTGTTCCGCTAAGTAGCGCCCCTGCATATACGTGCCTTGTTTATCTTCCTTAGTTCCCAAGCCGCTTACCGCAATAATCCGCGAAACACCCTGGCGTTGAGCCGCTTCGATAAGATTTTGTGTGCCGCGTACATTAACATCAAAATAACGATTTGCGCCATTTTGCTTTAAATTGGCGGTCATAAACGCCGCATGCACAAGCACATCGGCGCCTTGCAGCGCTACATCCAATGTTTGCGGTTGAAGTGTATCGCCGGCGATAAAATCAACGGTATTTTCGGGAAATTTTTCGCGTAATGCAGTGATATTCCGCGCCAAACAAACCGGCCGTTCACCATTCTTGATTAAACGGTTTACTAAGGTTCCGCCGATATATCCGCTGGCGCCGGCAACAATAATTTTCATAAAATAGCCTGTCTCCTTGTAAAATAGTATCTAACGGTATTTATAAGATCTTTTGCCTATACTGAACAAGAGTCATTTGGACACATTATGGTCTTTGATATTTTCATCAGGATGAAGACCAACAGAGCAGAGTACATTGAATGCGCCATAGCGCCTGTTGTTGAACAAACATTGCACGGTACACATGGGTGAAGGTGGGGAAACAAGCCACACGATTCATCGTGTGGTGTTCGTTTTGTGGCCACTTTGGCGCCTACACCGCTCCGAAGCACAAGCGCCGCCACATATCGTTTGTTTTAGAGCATACACTGCACGGTCACACCTGAGGCCATGCAATCCGGTAGGGGCGACCGCAAGGGTCGCCCTTGCTTTCCGGCTACCAATATTGCTTTGGGAATATTGTTTAAAATAATAATTTTTGGGGGACACCCCAAACCCCGCGCAAGGGGCATCCGCCCTTTACGTATCCCTGATTACGAAATATATCTTGTCCCTATTTAAAAGTGAAAGTTCATCATCGTGTGGTGTTCGTTTCAGGGCTACCTTGGCGCCTACACCGCTCCGAAGCCCAAGCGCCGCCACATATCGTTTGTTTTAGAGCATACACTGCACGGTACACATTGAGGCAATGCAATCCGGTAGGGGCGACCCTTGCGGTCGCCCTTGCTGCTCGGCTGCCAATATTTCCTATCGGAAAAATAAAAAAAGATTTTGGGGACACCCCAATCCCCGCGTAAGGGGCATCCGCCCCTTACGTATCCCCATGTGGGATTTTGTGGCTGTGCGGCGCTTTATTTTAAAAAGAGTTTTTTGGGGGACACCCCAATCCCCGCGCAAGGGGCATCCGCCCCTTACGTATCCCCATGTGTACCGTGCGGTGTATTGCAAAAATACTGCAAAGCAGGCGCGGCGCATCCACGGGCAGCGGTAACTTGCCTTATAAAATTTAAAAAAATGTGATATTGTTCTCAGGTTTGTTTAAGAAATTTATGCTATAGTAAACAGATACAAAGCAACTGTTGAGCGGAATATAATTTTAAACGTTGCAACAGCTTTTGTTCTCGCGGCCGCCATTTCAGCCATTATTATTACTATTTTTCGGTTAAACCATTTCAATATCCTCAATTGAGGAAAATAATTTTGGTTTATACTACTGCTTTTCAGCAGCGTTGTTAACTTGTTTTACCTGAATTTGCCGCAGCCAAACACATATTCAGGGAGTTAAAAATTAAGCCGCGGGAATATAATTTGTATATTATTTTCTTTTAAATGGTATTATTGTGTCGCAAACCACCACTCCTGCTGCAAAACCACACGATCTTGCTAAAGAACGTTTTGTGGTATTTCACAAAATTTTTCAATGGACAAATAGGTATATTCCTGAAATTGCCCCGCTTCAGCCACGGCTTTCAGGCAAGAAAGAACGCACCGGCCTTATTATTACGGTTATTTTAATGCTGATTTTTATTGCTTTTTTCCTGACCTATATTGTACGGCTGCAAAACGCAAACCTTACCAACGCCGAAGATATGGGCATTATGGATCAGGTTTTGTGGAACACTACCCATGGACAATTTTGGCGGGAAACCATTTGCAATTCGATATCCGACACCAATTGCATTGTTGGCGCTTCCCGCTGGGCTATTCATTTCGAGCCGTCTATGCTGCTGCTGGTTCCCATCTATTGGCTGATTCCGGGGCCGCATACATTGCAATTCATCCAAATTACCGGCGTTTCAATTGGCGCGCTTCCGGCGTATTGGCTGGGCAGCCGCCGCTGGCAAAATCAGTGGGCCGGTGTTTTGCTTGCAGCGTTTTATTTGTTTAATCCGGCGCTGCGCGGCGTTATTATTGATGATTTTCATATGGTTGCCCTTGCGGCGCCTGCCTTGATGTTTGCCGTCTATTATATGTTTTCACGCAATAACCTCGGTTTATTTATAGCCGTTATTTTCGCTATGGGAACAAAAGAACAGGTACCGCTGGATGTGTTTATGATTGGGGCAATGATTGCGCTGATGCAGCGACGCTGGCGTTTAGGAGCTGTGATTGCAGGGTTATCGGTTTGCTGGGCAGTTACAGCGTTGTGGGTCATCCATGCAGCCAGTCCAATCGGCGAATCTCCAACAGCAATGCGGTATAACGGTGTTTTGGGTGTAATTACTCATCTAAAATTGATATTCACCACTCCTTCGCGTTTGCTCTATCTTGCCCACATGTTTGATGACACTGCCTGGCTGGGCATTTTTGCGCCATGGACATTTCTGCCTCCGCTTCCGGATTTGCTGTTAAATGCTGTTAGTTCCAGCCAAACACAATATTCGGGATATTTTCAATATAACGCCGATATTATTCCTTTTCTTACTTTGGCTGTGCTGGAAGGTTTGATCAGCGCACATACCCTGCTGCAAAAATTTATTCCGGCGCTGCAGCAAAAAATTGCCGAAGTGTTCCATAAACAATATTCGGCAAAAATTATCTCTGCCACCCTCATGATTGTTCTTATGGTGGCAGGAACTGCGGAAATATTACGCACACCCGGCAACCGCATTTTAAATCCTATCCTAATGAGCAACACATGGCCGGCCATAACAGCCCATGTTAACCTGTCATATTCATTTTATCAAATGATTCCGCCAAACGCTTCGGTTACCGCGCAGGCAAACTTAGTTCCGCATTTAAGTGAACGCCATGAAATTTATCAATATCCCTATAACGCAGTTGCGGCGCAATATGTTCTGCTAGATATTACCAGCGAATATTATCCCGAATTAAATTATGCAGATTATGGAAGTTCCGTAAAGCAGTTGCTGCAATCGGGGTTATATTCACTGGTTCGCGCGCAAGATGGCTATATTTTATTGAAATTGAATTCCGGGTTAACAGCGTCGACGAAAAACGCCGCAATTACATCACTGCCAAAATCATTTTGTCCCGCACAGCCGATAAGCAATCCGGAGGTAATACAGTTATTTCAACAGCTGGCGCAGTGCGGCTCATAAACACAAGCGCGCCAATTAGATTTGTTGAGGAGATCTTATAACACAAAAGGGGCTTTTTCGCCCCTTTTGAATCACGTTTGATTTGTTTGCGTAGCGCTACGCCAAGAAGAATTATTCGGTGATTTTTTCACCAATCAGCCATTCGTAGCCTTTTTCCTCTAATTCCAACGCCAATTGCTTGTCACCGGTTTTAATAATCTGCCCTTTAAACATGACATGCACAATATCGGGGGTAATATAATTTAATAAACGCTGATAATGGGTTATTACCAAAGACCCCATACCCGGTCCGCGCAGTGCATTTACCCCTTCGGCAACGACGCGCAGCGCATCGATATCTAAGCCGGAATCGGTTTCATCTAATATTGCGAACTCCGGCTCCAACACCGCCATTTGCAATATTTCAGCGCGTTTCTTCTCACCACCGGAAAATCCGTCATTTAAATAGCGGCTGATAAATTCATTATTCACTTTCAATAAATCCATTTTTCCCTGTAAGGTTTTGCGAAAAACCGATGGGGGTGTTCCTTTGCGCTTGGGAGCCTCACCAGTAGGCTGCTGGCCTTCTTTCGAGGGATCATAGCCTTCTTTGCGGGCGTCGTAAGCTCTTCTTAAAAAGTTTGCCACTGTTACCCCCGGTACAGACGCCGGATATTGAAACGCCAGAAAAATGCCTAAGCGGGCGCGTTTATCCGGTGAAAGATCCAAAATATTCAAGCCCTTAAAAATGACCTCACCTTGAGTTACCTGATACACAGGGTTTCCCATAATGACATTTGCTAAAGTGCTTTTGCCGGATCCGTTAGGCCCCATTAATGCGTGTGTTTCACCTTTTTTAACGGTTAAGTTTACGCCTCGCAATATTTCTTTATCTTCAATTCGCGCATGCAAATCGCGGATAATCAACTCGTCATCTGAATATTCAGGCATATATTCTCATACCCTTCTGAAAAAATTTATACGCACAGCAGCGCATATAGTACGGTTATATACGCTGCCCTGTGTTGATTACAATTGTATTTTTATATTTCGCTGCTGCTCGGGCACACGTATTGGCGCGGGCGGCTCAGAATCCACTAATTCATTTAAGGTAATGCTTTCCAGTGTAGATATAATAGCCTCTTGCAGCCGCGCCCAAAGCGATCGTGTTGAACAAGAACCTAATTTATCCCACCCGCAAGCGACTTCAGCGCCATTTACCGATAAACAGGCGTAGGGCGATAAAGCGCCCTCTAGCACACTGAGCACTTCACTCATACGAATTTCTTCGGGCGGCCTGCTCAATTGATATCCGCCATGGGCGCCACGGGCGCTCATAACTAAATCGGCGTCGCGTAATTTTTTTATGAGCTGCTCCAGATATTGCACAGGCAGGCCTTCATCCTGTGAAATGTCAGTCAGAGATCGCAGTTTTTTATTGTAATATCTGGCAAGATCTATCATGACGCGAACGCCATACTCACCTTTGGTTGAAATGTGCATCATAAACGCGAACCTTCTGTTATTTTTAATCCGAGTAACTCACTCAGAATTAATCATACCATGATTCAACTCTTTTGGGCAAGTGTATCAGCGCTTTTTATACGGAGCAAAAATCCGCAGACAATAGCGATAATTCCGATTAAAGCCAGTGGAAAACCGAATGTCCAGACATAATTTACATAATATGTTGTAATATCATTAATGCCATACAGCGTCATTCCTGTTAGAAATGCTACGATTGCCAGCCACGAAAAATGGATTGCGGCGCTATTATGTGTATCAGATTGCAGAAACATGCGAACACACAGATACAATCCGCTAACGCAAAGAATTGCTCCCATAATATAATAGAAAATAATTGTAAACAGTGATATCGTTGGTTGAAACAAGAGTTGCGCATAATAGCCTTGGCGCTGAAAAATACGTATGAACGCTTCCATTACGCCATACATCGTACTTACCCTAGGTGAACAGGGAATAGTGGCAAATATTGGTAAAGAAACCGCGCAATGTTCCGGTAAAATCCAATAATAGCCATAATAGCCAATAAACCAAAGCAGAAAACCACCTGCAGCCGCCCCAGCGCCAATATAGGCTCGCAATGTTTGTTTTACCAGCAGTGGAGCAGAGACGGCGCTTTCAGTAAAGAATTCACGCCAAACAAAAACCAATCCGGCAGTAAACAGCGCCAATGTCAGCAGAAAAAAATAAAAGCCAAAATTTAGTGAAGATATTTGCACATTTTCAGATAGAAGCGCAATGTTTAAGGGAGTTTTATTTAAAAAAAATGTTTCCCCAAAACCAACTGCGGCCAGCAGCGCTACCCACAACGTTACTGCAACCGCCGTTATGCGGCGCCAAATTGTGTTTACTTTGTTATGCAGCAATATACTTCCAAGAATTCCCGGCGATATCCAAAAAAACAATGTCCCGATAGACAGCGCCGGATAGATTGATGCCACAAGTTGAGATGACATACGGTTAATATTCAAATATTTAAATACCGTCAACTGAAAATTAATGATGCCGTTTTCATAGAAAACACCAGAACAAAAATGATTGCACTGATACGTAACGGTATACCAAGGCAGCAGCACAATGAAAAAAGCTGTCAGTGCGCCAGACCATAAAAAAATCCTTTTAGCTAAAGTGTGGTAACTGCGGGCCATATGTTTTGCAAACGGCGCAGCAGCAGAAGTTGAGTTTTCAAAATCAGATTCATAAAAAGTATCATTCTTGCTCATTCAAGTACATTCCTATCATTTCATTTTATATTGCGCATTTTGCAATAAAAAAACACCTGTTACCATTACTGACACTTAAGCTATACTATGATAAGACATGGGAAGATTTTGGGTGATGCATCAATCACTGTTAATCCAAAGATTTTTACCTTGTGCAAACAAGATATTTTGTTGCAGAATATTGAGAGATCCGGCAACATTTCAACGATACAATAAGTTACAATTTGACTAAACAGCAGCAGGAGGCGCTATGCAAACAGTAACCAGCAAAGATGGAACCCGCATAGCTTACGAAAAATCAGGACAGGGTCCGGCCGTTATTTTAGTAAGTGGCGCAACAATGACCCATTTTGGATTTACAGATCTCGCGCAGCTTTTAGCGCAACATTTCACAGTGTATAATTACGACCGGCGCGGGCGCGGCGCAAGTTCGGATGCGCGCATAAGTTCGGTTGAAAATGAAATTGAAGATATTGCCGCTTTGATTGAGGAATCCGGCGGCGCGGCGTATATATTTGGCGTATCTTCCGGGGCGTGTTTAGCAATGCTTGCGGCAGCTCACCTTGGCGATAGAGTATTAAAACTGGCAATGTACGAAGCGCCCTATGATGAAAGCGCAGGCGCGGCAGAATTGTGGCGGCAATATCGCACACACTTAGATTCGGCAATTGCCGGCGGCAATCGCAGCGCCGCCGTTGAGTTATTTGTGAAATTTGTTGGCGCCAACGATGAAATGGTGTCTCAGTTAAAAAACACGCCAACGTGGCAAGAACTGGAAGCAGTTGCCCCAACTTTGCGGTACGACGCGGCGGCAATGGGAAAAGATCGCGCTGTGCCTATTGAAAGCGCCGCTAAAATTACCGCCGAAACGCTCGTTTTAGATGGCGGGGCAAGCTTGCAAATAATGCCATTTATGTCTGCATCTGCTAAAACGCTTGCAGAAGCAATACCAAATTCACATCGCCGAACTATCGAAGGGCAGGCGCATGACTTCAGCCCGGAAATAATGGCGCCAATACTTACAGAATATTTTTTAAGTGAATAGCATTTGCTTTGAGAGGATCATGATGAGAAAAATAGTAGTATTAACTTCCGTTTCGTTAGATGGTGTTATGCAAGCGCCTGGCGGGCCGGATGAAGATCGATCGAATAACTTCAATTATGGTGGGTGGACGTTTCCATATTTCGACGAAGAAGCAGGCGCGGTAATGGGTAAACAAATGGGTGTTCCGTTTGATTTACTGCTTGGCCGCAAAACATACAATATTTTTGCGGCGTATTGGCCACAGCAAAATGAAGCAGAAAATCCGGGGGCAGCTCCGTTAAATAAAGCCATAAAATATGTTGTTTCGCATGCACAGCGCCAGCTTCAGTGGGAAAATTCAGTGCTTATCCATGAAAACCCAGTTGAGAATATTAAGGCATTAAAAACGCAAGATGGGCCAATGCTGCAAGTTCATGGAAGCGGCAACTTGATTCAAACACTTTTAAAAAACGATATAGTAGATGAGCTTTGGTTGAAGATATTTCCAGTAACACTTGCAAGTGGCAAACGTTTATTCGGCGATGGCGCAATTCCGGCAGCGTTTACTCTTTATGAATCGAGCATAACATCAAAAGGAGTAATTATCGCAAATTATAAAAGAGCGGGCGAGGTTGAAACCGGTTCGTTTTAACCGGTTTCAACCTCCTTTTAGCAAATATGTGGCGTGAATTATTGCGGCGTCGGCAAAATTTTACCAGTTGATATAACCGTTTTCAGCATGTTAAGCATGCAAGGCAAAAACAGCCTCTATATCAACAACAACTTCGGATTCTCCGGCTTCAATAGGAGCCGGACCGGCTTCGCGACCGCCGGCAGGTATGGCTCGCGCTTGAAATATCGGGCGCCCGGCTGTGGCAATTGCGGATAATTGTTGGATACGCAGCGGCTCCCCTAGCGTTTTTTGTACTGATGCGGCAATTTGTGTCGCGTCGGATTTAGCAGATTCTATTGCAACGGATCTGGCGTCTTTTTGAGCGGCGTTGCGAGATTCTGCGCTAAGCGCATAGGTAACGGATTGAATACGAATGGATTCGCCGCCAATTTCAACAATTTTGTCCAGCAAAGTTCCAACGCCGGCAATTTCTTTAATAAGAATATGCAGTTGGGTATCTGCCGTATAACCAAGAAATTTTCGTTCATTTTCGATAAATTGAAATTCAGGTGAAACCGAAAAATGTTCCGTTTTGATATTCGCGCCATATATATTATTTTGTTTCAGCATATCGGTGATATTGCGAATGACTGCAGAAACTGCGTCTAGCGCGGCCTGCGAAGTTTCCGCCCGGCTAAAAATCCCCATCCGAACTCGGGCTTCATCCGGTGGGCGGCTCACAACGCCATGCCCGGTCACCGTTATGGAACATTCACTGTTTTTGGGCTTACCGGCGCGGCCGGTACGCAGCTGCGCTTCAATATCTACCACAAAAAAGAGTGTGAAAATAATCAATAATAAAATGGCAACATGCATACCTGTTTCCTTAACTAAAATAACTGGCCAATCCGGAACAATTGTTTAGGAATTTTTTTTACGGAATCCAATAACTGCGCCGGTAATAAATGCAGCGACAATTGCGCCGGCGACTCCATAAACCGTAAACGCGCGAATGCGGTCATGTTCTTTGCGTTCACGCATTTCTTCTATACGGCGCAGCATCGCTTGTGTCGGAGCAGGAGAATCGACACGCGATAAAACGGTTACTCTGCCCGGCTCATTGTGACGCAAAGTATGTTCCGATTGTGCGCTTTGTGAGGCAGGGGGCTGTTCAAGCTGCGTCAAAGCGGTATTTAAAGATTCTGCGATCATCTGAATAACACCAATTGCGGCGTTATACGCGCCGGCAGACCATCCGATGCCGCGCATTTCAGGGAATTGGGTATCGATAGAGTAATGCGCTTCAGTTTGATGCTCTTTTTCGTTGAAGTGGAACGCAATATACCCTTCCGATTTCAGATAGGTTAAAGAATCATTTAAGGTTATCGAAATGGTCATATATCGTAAATGAGTTTGCCGGTCTACTTCCAGCCAGCCAATAATCGGTTTACCGGCGTCGGTTTCTTTATTGATTTCAAACCCCAGCGCATAATCTCCGGCGTTTCCCGCAGGAATGCCGGGTTGGCGTTCGATGCGTGAGCAATTGGGAATAATCTGCCCTAAAATTTCGGGATTATGCAGCGCATTCCAAACCAATTCAATAGGAAACCGAAAAGATTGACTACCTTCAAATTTCATACTTACAGCCTCTTCTCTTTCAGCAAATATTATTTAAATCGTGTGCGCCCTGCGCGCTATTGCCATCGCGTGGTCTGCTGCGCGTTCAAACCTGTGAGCAAGCCAAAGCCAATAGGTAATGCGCCGTGTTTCATCGGCCCCCGCTGTTGTAGCGGTGTCAAAAGATTTCATTTCTTCCAAAAGCTGTTCCCGCACCGCGCGATTTTTGCTGTCTACCAATTGTTCACCCGCAATAACATCCTGTATAGTTTGCATGGTGTTCGTAGTACACTTATTCATAGTGAGCGCCAGCAGCGCGCGAGCAGATTCGCCTAAATCGATGAGCGCCGGCGGCGTTGCCGCAACAGTAGAAAATTGTGTGACCAGATCGTTCGCCAGCCTTGCAGCGCCAATAGCTCCGTGGCTAACTCGCTGCATGCGCTGATTAATTACTAAAAGAGCAACAATAAAACGCAGATCCCTGCCCACTATTGGCTGTTGCAGCGTCATAATATCAACTAATTTTTCTTCAATAGATTCAGCAGATTTTTCCAGGTCATCCTCGCGTTGCATAACAATTTTAGCGTCATAGGGGTCTAGTGTTTTCAGTGTCGCAATAACCCTTTCAAATAATTCATCGACAACGCCGGCGTATTGAGACAGTTCGTTTTGAACAACAGAAATTTGGCGATCTAAATCATTTCTTGGCATTTGCGATTCCTCTCAAATATGGCCTGAAATATGCTTAAACAGAGAGCAGAATAAATTTTTTCAGCTAAAAACACCATACTCGGATATATATCCCAAATAGTAGGGCAGAAAGTATTTAAGATCTTTCCGCAAAGTACATATCCTGCAACACATAATACTACTAGTATTATCGCATAAAAGGGTGTTTTCGCAAATATGAGTATTCCTATGATTCAATTTCCTGTTCTTGTTTTAGCTTCCGGTGAACAGATACATCTCGATGGCCGGAATACTTGGATTATTGGGCGGCACACAAAACACACTAAAACAGCGGATATTGATTTAGAGCCATTTGGCGCTAAACAATTTGGTGTTTCACGCACACATATCCGCATCCAATTAGCTGCCAATAACGAATATGTTTTGGAGGATCTGTACAGCCGCAGCGCTACATTGCTGAATTTCAGCCGGTTAGCGCCTGGGCAGCAATATGCCCTAAAAGATGGTGACAGTTTGTCTTTAGGCATGCTACAGTGTGTTTTTGTTTTAAAAGTATACCGGAATGGGGATATGAGTTGATGAGTTATGTAATTATCCATAGTGATAACGGCCAAACAATTAAAGGTGAAATTGATGAACTTCCCTCTCAAGGGCAAGTATTTATCCGTATTAGAAATCCAATGCAAGTAAGTGAAAGAAACTTGGATTGGATCGACCAGCATATGCGTGAACTGTATATTCAAATTGCGCATATTACTTTTCTGGAAATCCTTTCGGATAGAAACCACAATAGAATCCCAAGATATCCCGAGTAATTGCTGCTCAGATATACCTGCGTAACCCAGGGGTACCGCGCGGTGTGTTGTTTATAATATGATATTTTGGGGACACCCCAAACCCCGCGCAAGGGGCTTCCGCCCCTTACGTATCCCTGGTTTGTGTAGCCGTGAAGTAGTTGGAATAGCCATTGCTGTCCTTATATTCTGAATAGTTACAAACGGCGCAAACAAAAAGTTAATTATAATTGAAGATTACCTTGCCTCTGTGCTATTATTGAAAAGCAAACATGAAACAATAATACAATATTCAGGAGGAAGGTCATGGATTTACAATTATTGATTATTTTGGGCTTAGCAGCTTTTATTGTAATTTATTTGCTGTTTTCCGGCTTTCGCGTTATCAATCAATACGAACGCGCTGTTGTATTCGTATTAGGGCGTTATGCCGGTGTTCGCGGCCCGGGACTTTTTTATATTATTCCGTTCATCAGCAAAATTCGAGTCGTAGATCTGCGAATTTTATCGTTGGAAGTGCCTGCGCAAGAGGTCATTACTCGCGATAATGTTACCATTAAAGTAAACGCAGTGCTATATTTTCGGGTAGTGGAACCTAATAAATCGATTATTAATATTTTGGACTATCAAAGAGCAACGGTGCAAATTGCGCAAACTACACTGCGCAATGTTTTAGGCCAATCGGAATTAGATGAAATTTTAAGCGAACGCGAAGTTATTAACGGCCGTCTGCAACAAATCATTGATCAGCATACCGAACCTTGGGGCGTAAAAGTATCGGCCGTTGAATTAAAAGATCTTGAACTGCCCATCGGAATGCAGCGCGCTATGGCTAAACAAGCTGAAGCAGAACGCGAAAAACGCGCCAAAATTATTGCCGCCGAAGGAGAGTTTCAGGCTTCGCGGCAATTAGCTGAAGCAGCAAATGTAATTTCACAGCAGCCGGCAGCTATTCAGCTGCGTTATATGCAAACATTGGTGGAAATTGCTGTTGAGAAAAATTCCACCATCATTTTCCCTGTCCCTATCGATTTGCTTTCTTCTCTCAAAGATATTGCTCAGCAATTGCAATCCGGCTCTGCTTCCACCAACCAGCCGCCGCCGGCAGCGCCGCAAAACCCGCCCAATGCTCCAACTTCGCAGCAATAATGTTAATGAACTTTAATTATTAAAGAGGGACAAGATATACCAGCATAACCGGGGATTCATAAGGGCGGTAGCCCCTTGCGCGGGGTTTGGGGTGTCCCCAAAAGCTCTTTTTTATAAACAACCACCGCACGGCACACATGGGGATACGTAAGGGGCGGTAGCCCCTTGCGCGGGGTTTGGGGTGTCCCCAAAAGCTCTTTTTTATAAACAACCACCGCACGGTACACATGGGGATTCATAAGGGCGGTAGCCCCTTGCGCGGGGGATTGGGGTGTCCCCAAAAGCTCTTTTATTTTAAAATTTCCCCAAAGAAATATTGGTGGCTAGTCAGCAAGGGCGACCGCAAGGGTCGCCCCTACCGGATTGCATTGCCTCAGGTGTACCGTGCAGTATTTGTTCAACAACAGGCACTATAAAGCACTCAATGTACTCTGCTCTGTTGATCTTCATCCCGATTAAAATATCAAAGCCCATAATTGTGTGGCTTGTTTCCCCACCTCCACCCATGGGTACCGCGCGGTGGTTGTTCAACAACAGGCACGATGGGGTACTCAATGTACTCTGCTCTGTTGATCTTCATCCTGATGAAAATATCAAAGACCATCAACAAAAAAACAGGGGGGAATGTACATTCCCCCCTGCGCTGATAGAAATCGCTTTCTTTTAAACGTTAGTTAAATCGTTAAGCGGCTTTAGCGTGTTCCTCTTTTTTCGCCAAAGAACCTGTCCACGGAACACCTAAAAGCGGCAGCAAATAGCGGTCTCCACCCCAATATCCGGCAGTTCTCCAAGCCAGCAGAAGGAAGAGCGCCAAGAAACCAAGTACCGGATTTGTGCTAACTGCGCCGGCCAGCACATAGTTGAAATTCATCATTAAGCCAAAGAATGAAGCGATACCGGTAAGCACACCAAAGATTAAACCTAACCCAACCAATAATTCACCGAAGGTGATTAAGTATGCCCACAAACCGGCATAAGGAACCACAAAATCTTTTAAGAATGAAGCATACCACCCTTGTACGGTAGGATATGGGCCATTTGCTTTGGCGATTGCGCCTTGGGCAAATCCCTTAATCGCGGCGCCAACGTTACTGGTCATAATCCAGCTTTTTTCAGGCGATTCCAGCGGCAACGCTGCGCCGGTCAATTTGGCAAATCCGGCTCCCAGCCATTGATATCCAACATATAAACGCACAATAAGCCATAACCATGCCATTCGTGTATCCGCAAAAAAGAAGCGGGCGATTGGAGCTTCAGGAATTTCAGAAGCTGCTTTGGGCTGTAATTTAGCGAATATGCTCATAAATCATTTCTCCTCAAGAAAACTGATTGGTAAATTTGCGCCGCTTTGTGTGGCGCCTTCAGTTTTTCTTGACACTTCAATAATATGATGAAAAACTCAAAAATAAATCTCAAAATACCTCCTATCTCTCACGAATACATCAATGTTTTTTTCTGTTTTAGTTGGCTGAATCATATTTCCGTCACGATAAACGCTTTTATTTTCTGTTTGCTTTTAAGCCTCTGCCGGTCCGTGGCCGGCAATGAATTTGACGCAATTGCTCGCCACAAAAAAACGCCGCCGAAATTATCGGCGGCGCTAGAATACAATGAAAAATTGTTATTTTATAACATACGTGAAGTCTTGCAGCATCGGCGCATTATTCGCGTAAAGTTGTTTAGCTTTTTCAATTCCGGCAGGGATAATGGTAACAGAATAATCAACGATGGCGCCGCTTTGCCGCTGAATTGTAAAGGTATAGGGCTGCGCTTTGCCGCCGCTGATTTTATAGGCGTTAGGCGTATACCAATCTAACTCTATATTTGCTGTGCAAAAAGCAGGAACAACTACCATCCCGCCAAACATCGCCCGGCCTTGCTCATCGCTGGTCAGATTATCCGGCGCGCCGATATCATCGATGTGTGTATTATCCGAGCCATTTAATCGCGGAAATGAGCTGCTGCCTTGCCCCGGATTAAATATACCCGATTGGCACGTTGGCGCTTCCGTTGGCTGGCAAGGATTATTTACCGGCGCATATGGTATAAGCTGCCCCGTTTTAGGATCTTTTACCGGTGGCGGCAATTTTCCTCCCGGACCGGGCGTAGCTAAATAACATAAAGGCGGACTGATTTCTTGATCGAAGCCAGAGCCATACGTTAAATAAGACTGCGGCGGCGCATACACCCGTATATAATCCCTGTATGTTAATAAACCATACGTTGGGCCGGTCGGCTGATAATCAATAGTTATCATATAATTATGAAACGCGCCGCCGCTGTTATCTAATGTTATCGTTTCGTGTACAGTTACATGCGCATATAAGCTGCCTTTTTCTACACCGATGTTTGCTTGCACCATATATGTTGAGTCTTGAGTGGAACCGCGTATCATTGCCGCCGAAAGCCCATTTTGTGAAAGCAGCGATTCAACTTGGGGATTCTCAATATAAATTTCTAAATCCTTTGAAATAAGGTCGGCGCGCAAACTTTTCATAATCAATATCAATTTGGAAACCGAAGCGGTACGCGCTTTTTCTTCAAGAGCATTGGCCAAAGTTGCAGTAAATCTTTTGCGCAAAGATGTTCCCGTTATGTTTGAAGAACAGGCGTTTTGTTGGTTTACCCCGGCGCCAAGCTGGTAATAGTGCAATTCATTTTCCAAATTGGTGTCGGTAATCGTAACGTTATAACAAGGAATATAAATTGGACCTAATACGGCGGGATTCAGCAGATGTTCTATCATCAGCGGCGAAAACGCTATAGCGCCGCCGGTTATTTGCTGTCCGCTTTCTTTTTGAAAAGTTCCAATGGCCAGCTGCGAGGTTGTCGCAAAATCACCCGACAAATTAGAGTCGCGCAATCCCCAGTTTGCAAATGGCCACCAAGATTTATATGCTGCCGGAACTTGCTGCCCCATAACCGGATTATGCAGATTATAATCCAAGTATTCGACCGCAATTAATGAAATTGGACCGGCGCGGCCGCCATTCATTGAAAGCACTCCCCAATCTCCGGTAAATCCGCCGCCGGGGCGCAGTTCGGTGCGATCCATTGTTTGAATTAAATACGTGCGCGGTGTGCCTACGCCAAGCAGCCAACCTGCAAGCGGCACATAGGGATTATATTTTTGAATATCACTTATTGCTGTTGGAATAAGTTGCGTATATTTTTTTATTGAAGCTAGCTGTTTTGCGTTTACAGGCAATTGATCCAAATTCACAAAACTTAGCTGCGTCTGAATTGTTTGCAGAGCTGCTAAGGTATCGCTTAATCCCGTTTGCAAATCTGCAAAACTTTTATCGGTTAAAAGCGGCGGACCTTGTGTGGCAAACGGTGATGTTTGAAACGTCGTGGTAAAATCTCTGCCAACCGCAACGAGTTTATCACATAATTGCGTGGCCGTAATTGCAATACTTGCCAGCTGCCCGGTGGCCGTAATTTTTGTGGAATACGGCGTTAATCCTGCTAACCCAATTACTCCGCTTTTTTGTGATATCGCCGAATAGATATTTGAAAAATCGGTTTGCGCAGTATCACAACTTTTTTGCACCGCATTCAGCGTCGCCGGTGAAAAAATCGTCTGCAATTTGCCAACTGTGCCGCCGCCGGATGAACTGCCGGCGCTTGAGCCATTTACATTACCTAAAATCGTTTTGATAGATTCCAGCTGAGCGACTCCATCTGCTCCCCAATTCTTCAGCGACTCATATTGCACTAAAGCGGTAGATCCAACCGCTAAAAGCGGAGCAATTGCGGCAAACAATAAAATGCCGGCCATAATCATACGCCAATGTTTTACGCGACTAAGTATACGGCCATATTTTGTTTCGGTAAAACGCCGCGCAAATTTCTCAAAATATAGGGTATAAAACCGTACTGATTTCTGAAATGTTTCGATCTTTTCGTAAGGTTCATGAATATTTCCCTCGGGCGGGGCTTCCTGTTCAACAGACATAATAATTGCTCCATAAAGTCCAATATATACCAATATAAATGACGTATAAACTAAGCCATAGTAGACGATGTGTGACTATTTTCGCGGCAATACACGACGAAGCGCCAAACATGGCGCCCAAAATGACAATATGACTTTGCCGCGCAAAGCTATATTCCTTGAATAATAAATCCCGACCAATAAATAGGATGCGCGAATGGAGCCGCATTGGCCGGTGTCATATCCGATAAATTCATATCCGGGTCTCGCGATAAATCATCGGCATAGGTTCGCATCATTTCATCCAGGGTAAGGCTGCGCAGCCAACGTTGAGCGTTGCGCAGCGCCTGCGCCGGCCGGTGGCCGTCGTTCAGATAAAATTGCGCAAAGCGGCGCATCAGCAGCAGCGTCGCTAAATCACTGGCTGGCCATAAACTGCCTGCTACCGCGGCAGCCCCGCCTACTTGCAGTGTGGCGGCTAAACTAACGCTTTCGTCGATAGAGCTTGCGTTTGAAAGCGCCGATTGTCCGGCAGAGAGCACCGCCAGCCGAACGCCAAGAAACGCGGCGTCGCCATGAAGGACATCTTTGGCCACAATTTTTTCCGCGCCGGATAATTGAATGAAGGATTGCGCAGGCCGTTCGGGGAAAAAGCCGCAGGGGCAGGCAAAGTGGGCGTATGCGCGTTCTTTTAACGCTTTTAACGCGGCAGATCTGCTAATTCTGCGACGAATAAGCAATGTATTTGGCTGGCCTACAGCCGAAACAACCTGAGCTATTGCTTCTGCCTCGTGTTCAGACCACATTAGGTTAATTTCCGCAGGCTGAGGATTGCCGAATATTGCAGCCCCATTGCGCAAATTCATCATGGCGCGCGTTTCAGAGCGCAGCAGCTGTTGCGCTGAAGAGATATAAGAGACCTCAACATAGTCTAAAAATCGCGGATTTTCAAAGATTTTATCGCTTTCAACGCCATCGTCATCTAATTGCGGTATATGAGCGCGCACCGGCGCGGCGTGCAACGGCGCGGCGGCTATTGCCCCCAGCGAGCAGATGACTGCTTTGGCAGTCCCACTGCTGCGCAAGTGCTCTGCCAGTGGTGTTATTAAATCTTTACCCAACACGCCAAGAATTTTCTCTAACGCATTTGGCGCCGGCAAAGCGCCAAGTTCAGTTTGCACGTGCATCTGCGGGTGTTGCGAAACTTCAGCGATACCCGCAAGTTCCGCTTCGGTAACATTCTCGGCCCAGAAAGCTTTCAGCGCGCCGGCAGTTTCTTTGGCAGATATGCACAGCGCAAATGAACCGCTTTCGGTAGAAACGATGTACACCATTGGCCGATCCGGCTTCACCGCTTTGGTAATGTTTTGGAACGTGATAGTTTGAAGCAGAAAATCCGGATCTTGCTTTTGAATTTGCGTAATTGCCGCAAGCAGCGCATCTTGCGCTGACCGTAGCGCCGCGCTGAATTCATCGGATCTTTGCGACGCATACACCATAGTTACAGATCCGGTATGAAACGGCAGTTCTGCAGAAACGGGTTTGGTGTTTGCCGCAATATCTTTTTGCAGCGCGGAATAAGCATTCCAAAGCTGCGCCTGCGCGTTATGAAATTTTATGCGCAATTCGGTGGAAACTTTTTGCAAAGCCGATTCATCGCGTTCCAATGCTTCGTTGGTAATGCGAATATGGCCTTTTTCCAGCCTGATAGCGGCGTCGCGCGGGCGGTTCATCCGCGCCAAGCAATAGGCGTCTAGGGCAACCAATTCTGCGTGGTCGCGCACACGCTGCCCCGGTTTGCTGGTACCAAGCTGCATAGCATAAAGCGTATCCGAAGCGGCAAGCGCGCCGGTTAAAACGGAATGAGCTTCTTCCCATTTGCCTTGTTCGAACAGCAGCGAACCCAAGTTGCGCGCCGTGCGGCGATGCTCCAGGGGAAAAGCGTCGCGGCGGCGAATACTCAGGGATTCGCGATACGCAGAAACGGCGCGTTTAATATTATCTTCGCGGCTGCCATATTTTCTTTCGCGCAGCGCGTTACCCAAATTATTGAGCGTATTAGCCCAATCTACGGGATTTTTATTGAGGGTTTCCAGCGCCAATTCTTGTTCGTAATGTTCAATAGCGCGTTCAATATTTTCCGCGCGCGCGCCTTCAATGCGGTCCATATACGCCACACCAAGGTTATGGTGGGCCAGCGCCCAGCGGTCACCGTCTTTTTGGCGTGTCAGCGCGGTAAGGGCAGTTTCAAACGAAGCGATGGAATGCTCCAAGTTTTTATTGCGGTCGCCCGATGTTCGCTGCCCCCAAATATTGCCGAGAAAAATATAATCATTAGCCCATTCCGCCGGAGAAGTTTTGGCGTCACGGACAGTCAGCGCCAATTCATAGGCGGCAATGCCGGCGTCTGCTGCGTTTTCATTGCCCAACAAAAATTGCTGATAATACGCCGCGCCTAATGTCTCTTGCGCAGCCGCCCATTCTTTTGCAGAATGCTGCCGGGTGCGCACACGCAGCGCAGCGGTAAGCGCTTCAATAGATTGTTCTAAATCTGCCTTGCGGTCATCACTTTCGCGATACAGATATGCTTGCCCAAGATAATATTGAGCGGCGCCCCAATCGTAGGGATATTCAGCAAATGTAAATATTTGCAGCGCGGCAAACAACGATTCTATGGCGTGTTCCAGCAATTGCTGGCCGTCTGGGGCGTTTCGCAGCCGCACAGCCGTCATACCAATTTCGCTTTGCAGCGCAGCCCACAACTCATCCAACTGGTCGCGCGATGCTAAATTCAGCGCTTCTTCTAAATAGCGCAATTTAAGTCTTGGCTGCGCCGCAGCTTCCGGAGATTCGATATCTTGCAGCAGTTCATCTAAATCGGGGGTAAACAGTTCCTCCGGTTCGTCTTTAAACGCCTTATCTATCCCTTCGCGCTGAGCAATTTGCAGGGCGCGCTGATAACGCTCCAAATATTTTGCGGCGGAAGGCCCAACTTGTTCGTACACGCGATTAATATTTGACGTAAGCAGCATCATAGCGGTATTGGAAAGCAGTTCCGGATGTTTTTTCAGCGCCTCGCGGGAATCGGATACTTTAGGCGCATTAATAAATTCCTCCAGCGCTAAAGCTACCGCTTCCGGTTCAATAATAATGGTAGGGGGATCTTCTTTTTTAGTGCTTTCCGGCCGAACACCGGATTTCACAACGGTATTATCGGCAGAGAAATGATTGATTGGCTCCCTTACCGCTTTTAATGGAGCTGTTTGGGTAATTTCATTTTCATCTCCTTGCTCATCATCCCAGTATTGTTCTGGTGAAGGCAGCATATGCGAATCTTCAGGGAGATTTTGCCCGTTGGAATTTTTATCTTTTTTGCGGCGAAAACGGCGAAACATATGGCAGCAGATGTCCTTTTTTTTACCAAACAGCGCAATGTTTAAAATGGCTATATGCGTTATACGCATACAGGCAATAGGTGTTTACACCAAACCTCACATCCGGTACAGCCGGCGGCGCAGCGGCAAATAAGCCAAAGAATGCTTGAAATAATCTGCGGTTATGCGGCGTCAGCGCCAATTTGCAGGGCGTTTCAGCGGCGTTGGATTGTTTTAAGCAATCATTTCAATCTTCAATTGCATACCTTGAAGCGTTAACCGGCGAAAAATAACACTATTGCAAGCCCATTGTACCATGAAATAGCGGAATCATGACGAAAATGGTAACTGTGGTTTACCGCTTGTATCAGCGCCGATTTTCACCGCCGGATTCACTGGGAAACCCCAATCCGGCTTCGCGCATGCTTAAACATCTGCCCTGCCCAATGACGATGTGATCGAGCAAAGCAATATCCAGCAGTTTGGCCGCGTTATATATTTGTTCGGTAATGCGTTTATCTTCTTGCGACGGTGTTGGGTCTCCGCTGGGGTGATTATGCGTAATAATAATAGATGGGCAATTGCGGGTAACTGCCGGACGCAGCGCTTCAGCAACACGCACCAGCGAGGCGTTAACCGTTCCCTGATAGATTGTTTGGATATGCGCCACCATATTTTTGGTGTCCAGCAGCAACACGCGCAATTGTTCTTGCGGCAACGCGGCCATTTCAATGCCAATCAGCCGCATAACATCTTCGGGGCCTTTAATTTGGGGTCTGTCGCCGGGCATCGTTACCGCCAGCCTTCTGCCTATCTCTAACGCGGCTTTAATTTGCGCGGTTTTAGCCTCTGCCATGCCATGGTATGAACACAAATCAGCAAAATCGGCTCGTAACAGGCCGGTGAGTCCGCCATACACTTGTAACAGCTGCTGCGCCAGTTCAACAGCGTTGCAATTTTTTACGCCAACCCGCAAGATAACCGCCAGCAATTCTGCCGTTTGCAATGTTGGAGCGCCGAAGCGCGCCAAACGTTCCCGCGGGCGATCATCCGCGGGCATATCATGAATACTGTGCCGAAACGGTGAAATGGTGTAATTTTGATAGGTATTTAGCTGTTCCAAAGTATTATTACTTCCTTTTTTGCGGCGGTTTACTATGTGCGCTTTGAACCCGCAATCTATGCAGAAACGGCGCCATTGGCAGGGATATTGCGAGAATATTGCTGGGATATTGTGAATATCCAAAAGTACCGGTAAAAAATGTGAAAAATTCACTTTTTTCTGTGACTATATGCTTCCAATCGCCTAAAATTCCGGTAAAACACTTTGAAATAGAAAATATGTTCATTTATAGATTATTGTAAATTCATCATTTTTATGATATAATCGTAGTTGTGCGTAAAGTTAGTTATGGTAAAAACTAAACTGTAGTTACCTACAAGGAGGTTCTATATGTCTCGCATGCCAGCGTCATTGCAAACATCCACAAAACCAATTTCCATTGTCATCCTTGATGATGATAAGGCGTTATTGGATTCGTTAACTTACTGCGTATCGGAAATAGGATATAAGATTGTGCCTTTTGATGAAAACGATATGCTATTCGAGTTTTTTGAACGACACAACACTGCCGATGTCTTAATTTTAGATATCGTTGGCGATCCTTCGCAAAACGGATTGAATGTTTTAGAGGAACTTGAAGAAAAATATGGGGAAAATATTCCCAGAATCCTCATTTCATCCGGTTTGCCTTACAAAAATTACAGCGGGCATCCCGCATTAAAGAAAGCGCCATTCGTGCATTTCTTGCAAAAACCTTATAATATCGAGCAATTTGTAAACGCTATCGATATACTAACACTTCAAAAAAAATCGCATAAACGATCATTTTATTAATGCCTTAAACAAACGTATTCCCGCTGCGGCGCGCGGCGGGAATTTTTTTTGCTCTACACCATACATTACCTGCCGGAAAAATCGGTTTTTTTTATTGGCGCAGATATGTTCGGCATAGAAAACGCAGCACAAACTGCATAGTTCTAATGGTATTTCCTATTTAAACAGGGACAAGATATATTTCGTAATCAGGGATACGTAAGGGGCGGATGCCCCTTACGCGGGGTTTGGGGTGTCCCCAAAATCTCTTTTATGAAAATCTTTCACAGGGCAATATTGATTGCCGAGTGGCAAGGGCGACCGCAAGGGTCGCCCCTACCGGATTGCATGGCTTCATGTGTGACAGCGCGGCGTATGCTCTAAAACAAACGATATGTGGCGGCGCTTGGGCTTCGGAGCGATGTAGTCGCCAAGGTGGCCACAAAACGAACACCACACGATGATGAACTTTCATTATTAAAGAGGGACAAGATATATTTCGTAATCAGGGATACGTAAGGGGCGGATGCCCATTACGCGGGGTTTGGGGTGTCCCCAAAATATTTTTTTTATTTTTCCGATGGGAAATATTGGTAGCCGAGCAGCAAGGGCGACCGCAAGGGTCGCCCCTACCGGATTGCATTGCCTCAATGTGTACCGTGCAGTGTATGCTCTAAAACAAACGATATGTGGCGGCGCTTGTGCTTCGGAGCGATGTAGTCGCCAAGGTAGCCCCAAAACGAACACCACACGATGAATCGTGTGGCTTGTTTCCCCACCTCCACCCATGGGTACCGTGCGGTGATTGTTCAATAACAGGAACTATGGGATACTCAATGTACTCTGCTCTGTTGGTCTTCATCCTGATGAAAATATCAAAGACCATAAACATGAGGAGTTCGTTTTTGTGGTCGCCCTTGCCGCCATCCAGCCACTTGCTTGGCGCCGTTTCTCCGGCGTTATGCGGACATTGTCAAAACTCACCTGAGTAGTTACATGCAGCTTAAGATCTTGCTATATTGCTATTTAACGCGCTACCATGTGAATAATACAATCTGTGAAAGCTGGATAAACAAAATATGGCAAACGGCATAGCTGCGTTAGTCGGCGCAGGGGAGTTTTTAAGTGTAAGTGATCCAATTGATATTGAGTTGCTGCAGCATATTGCCGGAACCGCGCGTGTGGCTATTGTTCCGGCTGCGGCCGCGCCCGATGGCGGTGATTCTCCGCAGCGCTGGGCAAAGATGGGGGTAGATCATTTTACACGGCTTGGCGCCACTGCGTTTCCTGTTATGGCGTTAACCCGCGCCGATATGCAAAATGAATCGTTTGTGCAACAAATCCGCTCCGCAGATTTTGTTTATTTTTCCGGAGGCAAACCGCGCTATTTGCTGGAAATACTCGCCGAATCACCTTTTTGGGCAGCAGTAAAAGATATTTTTACTGCCGGTGGCGTTATTGCCGGTTGTTCCGCCGGAGCCATGGTTATGGCCGAATATATGGCCGATTTTCCCCAAGTATGGAAAACATTGCCCGCACTGGGTCTCGCTAAAAATTTAACAGTAATACCGCATTTTGATGAACTGCCTCAAGCCATAAAAAGTCCCATCGGCGCTATGCGGCATAAAGGATATATTGCCGGCATTGACGGCTCAACGGCGCTCATCGGTCCCTTTGAACAAAACGCATGGCGTGTTGTTGGGCGCGGCGCGGTAACTATTTATTCAGCTTCGGGGAAAAATAAGTATGCATCCGGATCTGTTATTCAATTGGATGACAAGGAATAACCCACATGATACACCGGAACGGTTTCCTTGCGCCGGCTAAAAGGGCCGCAATTTCCATAGCTGCCGCCGCGCTGTTTCTTATTATTGCCGCCGCCGGAACAATTATGCAGCCGCTGCGCGCCGCTTCTTCAAAAGCAGGTTCCTGCAATATGCAGGCGTATACGCTTTCCGCGCAGGCTTCGCAGAAACTTATTGAATATGCCATGCCGCAGCCAAACAGTGATTTAATGTCTACACTTGTCGGATCCGACGGAAACATTTGGTTGGGAGAGATGGGACAAAATCTGCTTGGCAGATTTAACCCGGCCACGCATATATTGGATGAATGGCCTGTGCCTAACGGCCATAACGGGGTTATGGATATGGCGGCCGGCGCTGCAGGTGATATTTGGTTCGCCGAAGAGGCCGGTGGTTTTATCGGCCATTTTCAGCCGCAAACATGCGCGTTTACCGAATATCCCCTTACCGCACAATCCGGCGCGCGGCCTTCGCCGGTTGGTTTAACTATTGCGCCGGATGGCAAAGTTTGGTTTACCGATATTTCAACCGGTTTATTCGGTTATGTTGACCCGGTCAGCCAAAGTGTCCGGACCTATTTTCTGCCGGAATTAGATACTCCCGGCACGCCGATTCCCTATGATATTGCGGCAGACTCTGCCGGCAATGTGTGGATTGCGTTAATCAGCTCTCCGCAGATTGTGCGGTTTCATCCCGCAACCAGCGAGTTTTACACCTATACCGTTCCCATAGCGCAAGCGCAAATTAACGCAATTACAGTTGCGCCAAACGGAGCCGTTTGGTTTGCGGTGATGTCTGGCGCATTAGGAGAAATAACACCGGGAGCATCTGCGCCAAAAATATTTACACCGCCAGCGGCGTTTGGTAATGTAGAGCAGCTTTACAGTTTACTGTATGACATTCACGGTAATATTTGGGTCACCAGCAGCAACGCCAATGCGCTTATCCGCTTTAATCCTGCGCAAGGCGAATGGAGCCTTGCAAAACTTCCGGCGCCGGAAAGCGCGCCATATGGAATATCCGAATCACCTTCAGGCTCCATTTGGTTTACGGAAGGCGCGCAGGGAGCAAATAGATTTGGTGTATTAACGCCATAATCCTTTTTTTGATAATTGTATGATAAATATCTTATAGTCTTAAATAGAAAAGCGCCGGTGTATTGCTTATATGCGCCGAAGCTTCAGCGCTATTGTTCGTAAATTCTTTGTTTGCGACAAAAACTGCGCACACATCATCTTTAGGAGAATATCAATGGAATACCGTCGTCTGGGTTCAGCAGGAATGAAAGTTAGTGTTATTTCTTTCGGCGGCTGGCTGAATTTTGGAGAAGGTGTAATGGCTGAAGAATTAGCCGGCCAATTAATAACTGCCGCTTATGATCAGGGAATCAATTTTTTCGATATCGCTGATATTTATCGCAAAGGCGAAGCCGAAACACAAATGGGTAAGGTTTTGAAGCAGTTCCCACGCCACAATCTTGTTATCTCATCCAAAGTGTTTTGGCCCATGAGCGATAACGTGAATGATCGCGGTCTTTCACGCAAACATATTATGGAAAGCATCGACGCTTCGTTGAAACGCATCGGCACAGATTATCTCGATATCTATTTCTGCCACCGGCACGATCCCGAAACGACTGCGCTGGAAGTTGCCCGCGCTATGACCGATCTTATTCAACAAGGCAAGATACTGTATTGGGGAACCTCGGAATGGACCGGGCAGGAAGTTCAGGAAGTGTGTGATGTTTGTGAAAAATATAATCTTTATAAACCGCAAACAGATCAGCCGCAATATTCATTAGTGCACCGCAAACGTGTGGAACATACATTGCTGCCGGTAACGAAAAAAGAAGGTATGGGGCTAGTTGTCTGGTCTCCGCTGGGGCAAGGCTTTTTAACCGGCAAATATGACGGCGGCATTCCGGAAAATACTCGGTTAGGCCGGGAGAAATGGGCGCAAGAACGTTTCTTTCAAGGCGACCTTGCGGAACGATCTCGCAAACTGCAGCCAATTGCTGATGCGCTCGGCATAACTCGCGGGCAGTTGGCGCTGGCGTGGATTTTACATGAGCCGGGAGTATCCAGCGCAATTACTGGAGCAACTCAAAAAGAGCAGTTGCTGGAAAATGTGAAAGCGGCGCATATTACGTTATCAGATCAAACAATTGCGCAATTGAACGATTTATTTAACCCTGCGCTGGAAAGCGAATAATCGTTCAGCAAGAAACAGCAAATACTCACTAAACCGCAGAGATTTTCAAAGTCTCATCAAAAAAAGCAGGCAGAGGAATTTTTCCTCCCGCCTGCTTTACTTTTTGCAATGCAAGAACTTAAGCCAGATTTATTTACGCCGGCTTTACTTCAGCGGTAGCTCCGCCTTCAACCAGTTTCTTCATCATAGCTTCGGCGTCTTCTTTTGAAAGAACTGCTGCATTAACGGTTTTGGGCGCGCCTTCAACTACGGCTTTCGCTTCGCCTAAACCTAAGGAAGTTAATTCGCGGACCACTTTAATCACATTTACTTTTTTGGAAGCATCGGCAAGGCCGGTTAAAATAACGTTGAATTCGGTGGGAGCTTCTTCAACCGGGGCAGCGCCAGCGCCGCCAACGGGGGCAGCCATAACCATTGCCGGCATAGCGGCGGCGGCGGAAACACCCCATTTTTCCTGAAGTTCTTTGGTTAATTTTACCAAATCGAGAACGCTCAATTTTTCAATCTGTTCAATAATTTCATCTACTGTAGCCATTGAAAGAACCTTTCTGACGAATGTATCGTATTGTTGTTTTGTGTTTTGGCGGACATTTTGCTCATATGCAAACCATACGGCAAAAGGACCGGGCGGTTAAAATGCGCCGCCTTGTTTTTCCGCGTAGTTACGCAGAACCCCTACCAGATCGCGAATGGGAGCCGACAATAAACCATGGGTTTCCTGTAAAGGGCCAATGATAGAGCCGACAACCTGACCGCGTAATTCTTGTTTGCCGGGAATTTTAGCAAGCTCTTCAACATCTTGCGCTGAAAGCTGGGTAGATTTCATAGCGCCGGATTTGATGGAAATTGTTTTTACTGTTTTCATCAAATCAACCAATGTTTTAGCCGGGCCTGTTTCATCCCCATAACCGATGATTATTGCAGTTGGCCGATTCAGCGAATTTGCGTCGAGCGCAACACCGGCTTTTTTGCCGGCAATGCGAAGCAGTGTATTTTTAACAACCTGAATATCCAGCCCTTCCGAACGAAATTTCTTTCGTATATTGATTTGTTCTTTCATATTCATGGCTTGTGTTTCAATTAACACAACTGCGGTAGATTTGCTCAGCTTTTCGCTCAGCTCATTAATAACGCCCTCTTTTTGTTTTGTTGGCATTGCTGGTCTCCTCCTTTCTGACTGATGATGTTCGTTTTCGGAACAATGTTCCCCAATATGACAGCGCAAAAAAATACCCCTGCGCACAGCGCAAGGGCAGATTATATATTTAGAATCGTTCCGCATAGAGTGCGGACGATTTATGTACATAAACAAACTGCGCCTCGACAGGCAACTCCATGTCATTAAGCTGATAACAGCGCCTGTGGTCACTGGCATATATTCCGCATTTAGTATATGGCCCAGCGGATATGTTTGTCAAATTTCTGTACAGAAGGTTGCTATTCAGAGGATATTTACAAGAGCCGCAAAGAGGGACAAGATATATTTGCGTATCCCCAAGTTTCGTGGCGCTTTTGCTCCGGCGCGGAATTATTGGTCGTGCGGCCATAAAACGAACACCACACGATAAATCATGTGGCTTGTTTCCCCATTTTCACCACCCGAGTTGCCATGGGTAATACTTTAACTTCGGGTAAATTGCAATAAAATCTCAAAATCCGCGCCGGAACATTGAGGTCATGCAATATTTTTAATAAAATGTATCTGGCAGGCGCCACAATCCCTGCGTAGTGGTTGGAATAGCCGCGAATGGCTGTACCAACCACGAGTAGTTACGACAGAAGTTTATATTATAAAAAATTCAGCAGCGGGTAGTTTCCTCCCAGCAGCGATGTGGTGTTGGCCTGCGCCCATTTAGTTAGCACTGTAGCGTACACCGAGCGAAAATCGGTTGAATATACTAAATTGCCGTTGGTGTCTAAGGTACTTAAATCGGGATCAGGGCCATATAATCCGCCTTTTACCTTAGGGCCAAACACAAACAACGGCGCCGCAGTTCCATGATCTGTTCCCATACCACCATTTTCTTTCACGCGGCGGCCAAATTCGGACCACGTCATCATCAACACATTGTTATCCGCGCTGTGCGCATGCAAATCTTGCCAAAAAGCTGCAATTGCGGCCGCTAATTCGGGGTATAACTGCTGCAGTGTTTCTTTGGCGTTTACATGTGTGTCAAATCCGCCTACAATCACATAGGCCACTTTTACGCCGACGTTTTGTGTAATTGCTCCGGCGACGATTTGCAGCTGCGAGGCAAGCGCAGATTTCGGATAGGTGATTGCAGGTTTATAAGATGCGTATGCTTTATCAAAATCCGCGGCGGCGCTAACTGTTGTTGCGGAAACCGAGGAAAGAAGACCTGAAAGGGTATTTTGCGCGTTCGCTTGCGCAAACGACGTATACAATTGCAATAATAGCGATGTTCGGGTTTGATCTATCGCAGCGCTGGTCTGCGCCGCAGATTGCAGCTTAAAATTAGCGGCGCTGGCAATCGCCGGAACAGAAAGATTTGGCGCCAGCAGCGCATATGGCAGTTGGGTGCTTGTTTCTATTCCATTAAGCGGCTGAGACTGCGCGTTCGGCAATGTTGATAAATATTTACCAAGCCAGCCATATTCAGATGAACCTTGCTGCCCCGTCATATCTAACGATTCCCAAATATACATCGATTGAAAATGCGATAAAATTGGATCGGGATACCCAACACCCTGCATCACCGCCATATTGCCCGATTCCCATAACGGCTGCAGCGCGCCTAATTCTTTATTCAACCCCATCGCGCTGCTGAGCGGAATAACATCTTGCGCTGAAAGCGCTAATGTCGGCCGATTTTGCGCCAGCAAAGGATCGGTGTATGGCGCCACTGCATATAACCCATCATTTCCTCCTGCCATCTGCACAATAACCAAAATATTGTTGCTTTGCTGTGTTTGCGCCAGTGTTTCCGCCAATACACCCGCTGGGTACGCGGTATTCAGCATATCTAAGCCCAAGGCGCTTGCCCCAAGCATAAGCAGGCCATTTTTAAAAAATCCCCGACGTGAAGATATCATGCTGTGCGCCATCCTTTTAGTTAAGTTGATATTCCGGACCGGATAACAAAATATAGATCGTGTTGCGAGCGGTTTCCCAAGATGTTTTGGTTCCGTCGGCAAATGTTATGTTTTGCTGCAAACTGGGGTACGGGTTGCTTTGCAAAAATTGCGTAAGCAACGCTAAACGATCGCTGGAAAGCGGGCTGTCTATAAAATTTTGCGCATAGTAATTGATAAAATCACCGGATGACTTCATATTGTGTTTGGCAATATCATTGGTCATGTTTTCATAAGCAAGTATATTTCCCGAATCAGTCGACAAAAATTCGGGAACATTTGCCGCGGTGTTTAATAAATTAACACGCGCCATCCACGTAGCAGTATTCATCCATGCGTCGCTTTCGATATCGCCCGGCCATCCAGCTACATTAACAGGGGCAAACAGCGATTGCCCCATCTCCGTCATTACACCTCCGATGCCTTGCCCTTGTGTTTGCAATTCAAGCTGTCGAATGGCGCCAATAACAAATTCTGCCGGACTTTTTATACGGGCGCGATAGGACGCCGCCGAGAAAAACGCGGATGAATTTAGCATGGCTTGTATCACTGCTTTCACGCTATGTCCGGAGCTATAATAAGCGTCTACCATCGGTTTTATTTCATCCGCAGAGGGATTGGGGTGAACAAAAAAGCTGAACAGCCGTGTAGCTAAGTGCGGCCCGGCAGCGGGATGCGCAGTAATAATGCGAATAATATCATGGTAATCGAAACTGCCGGTTTGCCCTAAAAAAGTTTGTGTTGCTGTATTATGCTGGGCGGGCAAATATGTTGAAACTCCATTGCGCAGCATCCAACCGGTTAAGGCAAAAGCTGCAGCGCGCACATCATCTTGCGTATAACCACTGGAAACTCCAAGGGTAAATAATTCCATTAATTCGCGGGCGTAATTTTCATTGGGATTGTTTTTACGGCTTAACCGCAGATCCAGCCACCACATCATGGCAGGGTCTTGCGTAATTCCAAGTAAAATATTATCGAAAGTATCCAGCGCATGCGCTCGAAAAAATTGATTTTGCTTAATAAGCAGCGGTAAATTTTGCGGTCCGCCAATTTTTTGAGCGCTGCTGGTTAATAAGCCATGCCAAAATAAAGTCATTTTTTCTTGCAGCGGCCGCTTGGTATATAACATGCGCAAAATCCACCAGCGCTGCAAATCTGCAAACTTCGTAAAGTCAAAGCTCATAGAGTTCAGTTGCGCTTCAATCGGGTCGGTTACAGATTCGTAGTTCACCAACTGATTGATAGCGCCGGTTACACCCAATGCCCCATAATATTGAATATCCGCTTGTGTTCCGCCAAACCCTACCCTGCGCAGCAAATGAGCAATATTGGCTTCTACCGTCGGAGAAATGCTGGCGCCAGGCGCAATGATCGATTGATCATGCGCAATCATTGTTCCGCCGGCAATTCCTGCAACCGTTAAACCGGCGACACTCGCGCCGATAAGCAGCGCTCTTCGGGAAATTTTTCTGCCGCCAAATTGCAATTCTTTTTTCTGTGGCTTTATGGCGGTATTTTCAGAAACAACGGTGGAATTTTCGGTAATAGCCGTCGGCGTATCATCAGTAGAAAGTGTCGGCTGGGTTAAAGGCTCAAAAGCGTTATCGTTTTCATTTTCGTTCATACATATATCTCCGAAATACAGCCGCATACCTGCGGCGCACATCCGCTCTATTTTTTGACAGGATCGATGGCTGCTGAAAAATTTGCCGCAGAAAATGCCGGCAAACTCATGTTTTCTGCATCACTGCCAAGATTCATTGGCGCCAAGCGCAAAGAAACAGATGAAAACACATCTTGCAATACTATACGTTTCTCAAATTAAAATCCGCTGAAAATAATCATGTGGCTTATCCCCATCCGCGATCCGATAGATTGGCGGAAATCTCCGAATTGTGACTGAACCATCACATTTTTCAAAATCATCACAAATATGTTACCAGAGATATTGTAATTACGCTGATGATTATGTATAATACTTTTATGATTGCATCCGTACATTCTTCATTTGCGGTAACACTGTGAATATCGCAAGAGAATGGGCGCAGTCCGATTCCGGCGTTGACGCCGGCAAGTCTCTTATTCGGTCACGGCTTTGCCCGAGAAAGGGAGCGAACTTGTGCGCTTGCTGCAAATACAAAATCATACTCTGATGACTGATATCAGAACAAATCTTCATGGCGAATGGTCTACTACAGATCTTCGTTCGCCAATAGATCTTCACGCTTTTGATGATCTTACTCCCCTGATATTTGGCGTTTGGAAAACAAAGAACAAGTTGGTTTCTGTTTTCTTGCAGCTTTTTAACCAGTCTGCCTTAGCATTGCTTCATAAACATACCATCCTATATTTGCGCCGGCCTCAATATTCTGCCAATTCCGTTATTTTTCCGCGTATCGGCAGTTATTGCGCCGCACAAATACTGGATGTGGCGCCACAGCGCTAGAAACATGCAGGCGGCTGTTTCAGTTTCAACTTGCAGTTATCCTATCAATTAGCAAACTAAATCCAAGTTATCCGCGCCATGCGCATATCACCGTTTACACCGAAACGCTATTCGCATCTCTGTGTACGCACAAACCGGGTTATGGCATGCGCACATCAGGTTATCGACGCGCCATATGCAGATTTGGCGCTGGCGGAAAAGCTGCTATGCCTTCCGCAATTATTACAACAGGAGTATATCATTATGGATTCCATGACGACCCACGAAGAAGCTTTGAACCTGCGCCGCGAATGGAGCGAAAATCCTCGGTGGCATAATATCAAACGGCCATATACGGCGGAAGATGTGCTGAAACTGCGCGGATCGGTGCGCATTGAGCATACCCTTGCTAAAATGGGCGCAGATCGCTTATGGAATTTGCTGCACAGCGAACCATATGTGCCCGCGCTCGGCGCATTGACGGGAAACCAAGCTGTACAAATGGTAAAAGCAGGCTTAAAAGCAATTTACCTTAGCGGATGGCAAGTTGCCGCAGACGCAAATTTAGCGGGGCACATGTATCCCGACCAAAGCTTATATCCGGCAAACAGTGTTCCAAATGTTGTAAAACGCATCAATCAAGCGCTGCAGCGCGCCGATCAAATTCAGCATTCCGAAGGCACAGGTGACACATATTGGTTTGCCCCAATTGTCGCCGACGCGGAAGCCGGATTCGGCGGCCCATTAAATGTTTTTGAATTGGTGAAAGCGATGATTGAGGCCGGAGCCGCCGGTGTACACTTGGAAGATCAGCTATCTTCTGAAAAAAAATGCGGGCACATGGGCGGCAAAGTATTAATTCCCACACAATCTGCCATTAAACATCTTATTGCCGCGCGGTTAGCCGCGGATGTTATGGATGTTCCCACATTAATTGTCGGCCGAACCGACGCCGACGCTGCAGCATTAATCACCAGCGATATCGACACATATGATCACCAATTTATGACCGGTGAAAGAACTTCAGAGGGATTTTATCGGGTAAAATCCGGTGTAGAAGCAGCAATTGCGCGCGGTATTGCATATGCGCCATATGCCGATTTGGTGTGGTGCGAAACCTCCGAGCCAAGTTTGGAAGACGCAGAAAAATTTGCCGCTGCTTTACATGAAAAATTCCCCGGAAAATTGCTGGCCTATAATTGTTCGCCGTCATTCAATTGGCGCAAAAAACTTTCTGAAGAAGAAATCGCTTCATTCCAGCAGCGCATCGGTACAATGGGATATGCGTTTCAATTTGTAACACTTGCGGGATTCCATGCATTAAATTATAGTATGTTTAATCTTGCTTATGAATATAAACGCCATGGCATGGCAGCGTATTCCACACTGCAACAGCAGGAATTTGCGCGGGAAGCCGATGGGTACACCGCAACAAAACACCAGCGCGAGGTTGGCGCCGGCTATTTTGATGAAGTTGCCATGGTCATCAGCGAAGGGGAATCTTCTACCACTGCGCTGACAGGTTCTACCGAGGAGGCTCAATTTTAATGAGATTGCCAGAAGGCGTTGAAATACACGCACAGGTAAGCGCAAAACAACAGGAAATTTTAACATTTGAAGCGCTGCAATTTGTTGCTGAACTTGCGCGGGAATTTAGTGACCGGCGCAGTCATTTGCTGCATTTGCGCGCGCAGCGCCAAGCCGAACTAGACCAAGGAAAACAATATAATTTTCTGCCGGAAACAGCTTCTATTCGCGCCGGAAATTGGAAAATTGCGCCGGAACCACCGGCGCTGCAAGATCGCCGTGTGGAAATTACCGGACCCACCGACCGAAAAATGGTTATTAACGCCTTAAATTCCGGAGCTTCGGTGTTTATGGCCGATTTTGAAGACGCCAATGCGCCTTCTTGGGACAATTTGGTCGACGGCCAGATGAATCTGCGCGACGCTATCCGCCGAACCATAACATTCGACAGTACGGAAGGCAAGCACTATCAGTTAAACGAAAAACCGGCAACATTGTTTTGCCGGCCGCGCGGATGGCATCTTCCCGAAAAACATGTGCTGGTAGATGGCAGCGAAATTTCCGGCGGATTATTCGACTTCGCCCTCTATTTCTACCATAACGCGCAAGCACTGCTGGATATCGGCGCAGGACCATACTTTTACCTTCCAAAACTGGAAAGTCATTTAGAGGCGCGGCTGTGGAACGAAATTTTTATTCGCGCGCAAAGCAAACTCGGATTGCCCTTAGGCGCCATCAAAGCAACCGTGCTGATAGAAACACTGCCGGCGGCGTTTCAAATGGATGAAATTTTATTTGAGCTGCGCGATCATTCCGCTGGATTAAATTGCGGCCGGTGGGACTATATTTTCAGCAGCATCAAAAAACGCCGCAAAGATCCGCAATTTGTGCTGCCCGATAGAGCGCTGGTAACGATGACAACGCACTTTATGCGATCTTATTCCCTGCTGCTTATTCACACCTGCCATCGGCGCGGCGCGCACGCAATGGGAGGCATGGCAGCGCAGATTCCAATTAAGAATGATCCTGAAGCAAACGAAAAAGCGTTGGCGCTTGTGCGCGCCGATAAAGAGCGCGAGGCACATGACGGACACGATGGCACATGGGTTGCTCATCCGGGGTTAGTGCCCATTGCCTTAGAGATTTTTAATCGGGTGATGCCGCAGCCTAATCAGTTAGATCGTTTGAGAGATGATGTACACGTTACCGCAGAAGATTTATTAAAAATTCCGGAAGGGGCAATTACGGAAAAAGGTTTGCGGGTAAATGTTAGCGTTGGTGTGCAATACCTGGAGGCGTGGATTAACGGCAACGGCTGCGTGCCTATCAATAATTTGATGGAAGACGCCGCTACAGCCGAGATTTCGCGCGCGCAGGTGTGGCAATGGCTGCATCATTCCAAGGGAGTATTAGAAGACGGCCGAAAAATTACGCAGGAACTTTTCAGACAAATAGTACAAGAAGAAATTGCGTCTATTACGGCTGCTATTCCTGCCGATCAGCTATCCAATCGGAAATTTGCCGAAGCCGGTGAATTGTTTGACCAAATTTCCACCAGCGATACTTTTGTAGACTTTTTAACACTTCCGGGTTATCGCCTGTTGGATTAAATTTTCCTCGACTCCTTTTACCTGTTTGCGGTGTGCTCTGGTGAAAACACACCGCATTTTTGTGAAGCAATTGCCCAGCAACGCTATGACACGCGCGCCTTACTGCCTCCTATTTGTCCTAAAATGACGACGGATAACGCAAGCAAAGCGGTTGGCGCAATAAACACGCCAATGGTCATCATTCCCAAAAGGCTGTACAGTAAAATAAAGCCTGCACAAAGCCACATCCAGCGCAGCGCCTTGCATTGATAGGCAAATGACTGCCAGCCATACCATACTACCAGCGCTGCAATTGCGCCATATATAGCAAGTAAAACAGCGCCTTGCGGCGTTATTCCGGCTTGAAACAAGGTTTCGTGTTTCATAAACTGGCCATTTCCTGTTTCATAAAGAGGAAGCGACGCAAACAAATAGAACATTACTGCATTCCATACCAATATGAATAAAGCAAGCGTTTGCTGTATTCGGTGAAGCATTACCATACATTCTTCCTTCCATAATTCATTATTTTTAAATTATACCATATTTCTCATTAAATATGGTTTCGTACCTAAGCAATTTAACAAAATTTGCAACAAAGACTGCATCATTTTGCATTGCGAAGTATACACAGGTTTCAAAGAAATATATGTAACGCACATTTTGGCAAGAAACATGCTACATTACCATAAAGTTATTTGTGAATAACCGAGTGTCAAATAGCGCAAATTGGGGATATTGCAAGAAATATTTGTCAACATGCGTACAATAAGATAGAGAAATAACAATGGTGTTGTTTCAATTTGTTCTGCGTAAGAATTGTGAGGAAATTGTGATAATCATTCCAAATCAATCAGACACGTATGATTCACCTTCCGCGGCGCGCAAAGATTTAACCCGTCACCTTCGCAGGGAGCAGGTTTCTGCCATGAATATCCGCGAAAGGCTGATGGGGCTGGTCCAAATTTTAGAGCAGCGCGATACGGTAACCTATTGGCACGCTATGCGCGTTGCCAACTACGCTTTGCGATTTGCGCGTTCGCTGCAAACACCGGCGCGCACGGCGCGAACCTATTATATGGCTGGTTTACTGCACGATATTGGTAAAATTTGGCTGGCAGATGCTATATTAAATAAACAAGCGGCGCTTTCACCAGATGAAACTATCGCCGTGCGCGAACACACCGTTTATGGCGCGCATATTCTTGCCGGCTACGACGCCCCAGAGGTATACATCCAAACAGCGCGCAGCCATCACGAACGCATAGACGGCGGCGGATACCCCGATGGATTAAGCGGCCCCGAAATTCCTTTTGCCGCAAAATTAATCGCCGTTATCGATATGTTTGATGTTATAACGACCGAAAGGCCTTATAAAGCCGCACAATCAACAGAAGCCGCGCTGCGCATCATGAGTGAAGAAACAGGCAGAGCGCTAGACCCAGATATCGTACAATCTTTCAGTCAATGGGTTCAGGAAAATTTTATTTTACATTTGCCGGCTGATGCATCGGCTTCATAATAATTAATACTGCATAGCATTGCACAATAAGACATAATCTTTGACATCTGCGTATGTGGGGATTATACTTAATAGTGGAAGCATTTTAATTCAGGCAAATCGATGGCGTCTCTGTCTGTAGATCGCCTGATGGCAAACTGGCATTTCCTCCCCATTCATGTACGAAGGGAGTTTCCATGCCTGAATTTTGATGAATATATATGGAGGGTCCCTAAACTGGAAAGCTCAGAAGCCGCGCGTTTAGTTGTAGATGCGGCCGCGAACAAAAAGGCGGCAAACATAGTTTTACTGGATATTCACGAATTAACCATTATTGCCGATTATTTCGTCATTTGTACCGGGTCTAACCCCAAACAGCTTTCAGCTATTGCTGACGCTGTTGATGAAGAAATGCATAAAATCGGCCGAAGCTATATCCGCCGAGAAGGTTCGGAAGAAAGCGGCTGGATTTTACTGGATATTGAAGGTGAAATCTGCTGCCACATTTTTAATCCCGAACAACGAGAATTTTATCAGCTGGAACGGCTTTGGAAAGTTGCTCCACGTCTGCTCTACGTTGATTAATCATCATTAGAATCTATTAGAGATAAGAAGGCATAATCATATGAATGCGATAACGAAGATGCTGCGCAATGGCAATTTTTTGCGAGGTGTTTCAATCGGAGCTGCAGCAGGCCTGCTTGTAGGGTCCTTCGTTGCTTTTCAGGTTGGAGCAAATAAAACCGATATCCAAACCAGTGTTGTAAAAATGACACGCCGCAAGAAATCACCCATCGACTATACAAAATTGTTTGTATAAATATTTTTTGCGCATTGGATGCGCTTTTTTTTATGCAGTAAAAAAACCCCACGGCAACCATCCATTCATTGCTGGCAATAATCTATGCGGCGCAGATTATGTTTTTGCGCCGCATTTTTCGAGTTTCGCCGGTTGAAAAAAGGCGCATGCGTTGCAGTCTTTGCAAACAAAGCTATCAAATCGCGGGGACATTGCTTATATTGCGCCGTTCAAAACTATGCGGCGCGCGGCCATAATCCGGTATCTTTTGTTTGGGCAGCAGAAGTGCTTTTTAAATATTGAATGAACATGCGCACTAAATCAGAATCCAATTTACCTTGCGTTGTTTCATCAAGAAGCAATTGAATCCCCTCATCCTGTGTTCTGCCGGGATGATATGGTCTTTCGGCAGTAAACGCTTCAAAAATATCCACTATCGTTAAAATACGCACTAATAACGGTATCTCATCACCGGCAAGTCCATCCGGATATCCCGAGCCGTCTAGTTTTTCATGGTGCCAACGCACAAGCGGCAGCAAATGCCGCATCGATTTTATGGAATGCAGAATTTCCTCGCCCAAAACAGTATGACTTTTCATTAATATCCACTCTTGAGCGTCCAATTTACCGGGCTTCAGCAACACTTTATCTGAAATACCAATTTTTCCAACATCATGAATTAATCCGCCAATGCGCAGTGTTTCAATATGCTCCATCGGTAAATGCAAGCATTCACCTAAACTTACTGCATACAAAGAAACATTTGTAGAATGACTGCCGGTATAGCCATCTCGCAAATCTACAGCGCGCACCAGCGCATGGATGGAATCGAGATCTTCACCGGTAGGCAGCATAATACTGCAATCTTCGCCTTGTTTCAGAGGCATATATGCAATACCACCGCTGATTAATTCCGGGCCATAAATTTTACACTGATTGCGCCCCATATGTTTAGCGGTGTGCAAAGCTATTCCCGCTGCGCGCATCAGCGATTCGGTTTCGGTAGTGTGCGCCGGAAATGCAGCTACACCAATAGAAATGGTACACCGAACCACACCGTTATCTGCACGCATAGACACATTTTCCACGTCAGCCCGCATTTCTTCACAGATTTTTGCTGCGTCTTCGGCGTTATAATCAGGAAGCGCGATGGCAAATTCTTCAGCATTATTTCGCGCGGCAATACCTTGACAGGGTATTTGTTTCGTAATAATTCTGCCAATATTATGGATAATTTTGTCACCAACTTCAACGCCAAATTGCTCATTTATCTGACGGAAATGATCGATATTGGCCAAAATCAGCGAAAATGGTTTATTATTTTCTCTGCACGCTGCCGCAATAGTATTCAGTTTCATTAAAAATACCCGATGCGTAAACAAATGTGATACAACATCGTGATCTTCGGCGTTGCGAATACGCAATAAAAACCTTCCGCGCAGCAAATGATCGGCTAATTTATCTCCTAATTCATGCAAATAGGTTGGCGTCAGCATACTGCCGGCAGACACGAAAGAATGGGACAGACCAATGACAGCGACGCCAATCAATTCATCGTGTATGAATAGCGGTTCACCTAAAATCTTCCGAATATTTGGCGCAATCATCGGGAATGATTGCAAAGCTGCGCCTTCATACTGCGCCGCTTTTTTGGTGTTTACGATGATTCCCCACGGTGAACCGGCAAATGTGTTAGCAGAAAATTCCTGCTGGATATATTGGGTTTCACCGTCATGATCAACAAAAACAATATGCGCATACGTATGTGGATCATCACATTGTTTCACCTGAAAACAAACCAAGGCAACTAAAGGCAATTCAAAATGAGCGGCAAGGAGTTTTGCGGCGGTTGCTGTAATTGTTTGTTCCGTAAAATTTCCTTTAGCCTCTTCAGCTAAAGCATGTAAGATAATACTTTCTTTTACGGCAATAGTTTGGTCGGTAACATCCGTAATTTTCATCAAAATACGCTGCTGTAACGTAGTATCACTTTTATCAAAGAACATAGAATGAATAGATAACGTAATAGCGTGGGTTGCATGAGCGTCATCAGTATAGGTATATTCTGCCGGCTCATGCGCACAGCCGGTCAAAAAATCTGCGCCATGTTTTATGGTATTGTCGGTTATCGTGTATATTTGGCGCATTTGGTGAATATGAGAAGGGCAATTATTTTGAAATAATTTTCCGGCGTTTTTAGAGCAGCGCAAAACAGATCCGGAAGTGTCAAACAAAATAAGCGTTTCATCAGAAACCTGGAACAACTCATTTATTGTCGATTCAATGATTGTATACTCATATTTCAAATTATTTATTTCATGTTGAATGGTATTTTTCTGACTCATTTTCTGTTGGAAAGACTGCATAGCAGAAATTAATTCTTGCTCTGTGTCACTTGCTTTGCGGGCAATTTCAGAATTTAATTCCTGAAATTGCTGCTTTTCTTGCTGAATATTTTGTATCTCAGTTTTATACTTAACATAAATGCGCCATAAAAAAATAAACGCTGATATAGCAAAGATGATAACAAACACAGATACTATGTATGAAAGTATAATAAACTCATGCATATACTATTTCCTTTGAACAACAAGGATATCTGGCGCTAAATTTTGAATTTTGCTTATTCAGAGCAAAAATATCGCTGCGGTGAAAAAAATATTGCTGAATATATTTCAGATCGCTCAAAATAGCAGCGGTGACCATAAAACACTCCCCTATATAAACCAGCAGAACCTAAAAATATCTGTCCATAATATACTATCGGCGCTTTATGCGGCTTCCGCAGAATTAATATGATTATTAACAGCCAATCTAACTTGGTTGCGGCCATTTCGTTTTGCAGTGTACATAGCGCTATCAGCATTTTGAATAATTGCTTCTAAGGAATTTCCGTCATAGGGATAAATAGCCACGCCAATGCTAACGGTAATTTTCAGGGTAATAACTTCTTCATCATTTTGCCGTCTGCCAACAATAACTGTTTCTTCTTTTTCGACATCTGTGCGTATTTTTTCGGCAAATTGCGCCGCTTGCGTCATATCTTCAATACGGCGCAGCGCTGTAACAAGCGATGACACATCTGCGGTTTGCCATTTTTTATGTGTCAGCAGCGGGTACACTGCCAAAAATTCCTCACCGCCATATCTGGCGGCAAAACCTGTAATTCCAATATTATTTTGTAAAATTTTTGCCAGTTTTACCAGAACCACATCTCCGGCTTTATGTCCATAGGTATCATTCACCTCTTTAAAATGATCGATATCACAAAATAATACAACAAAATGCAAATCATCAATTTGCGCCTTCTCAATCCATTCTTGTAAATATTGCAGCATCGTACCATGGTTAGCAATATGGGTTAGCGAATCAATCGAAGAAAGTTCCTCTACTTTAGCATAGGCTTCAGCTAGCTGCGCATGCGCTTTCTCAAGCTCTTTGTGCGCATATTCAACTTCTTTCATTTTATCTGCGTCGGATACTGCATGTTCAAACATATATGCGTATAAAGCTCCAATAATGGTAAGCGCAATAATAACAACAGTGGTAATTTCAAATAAAGATAACAAATCAGAGCTATACAACAGTTTATTGTGTATCAGCATGCCAGATTGTGAAACAAATGCGAGAATAACGATCCCGATTTCGATACCGCCAAATATAAAGCTCGACCACCAAGGTAAAAATAATCCGGCAAATACCGGTGGCAATAACGCTTCGCTCCACACCCACAACAGCGCATGACCATTTTGCGTCCAAAAATTTAATGCGGTTAATATTACATATCCGCTTAAATAGATCACCGTTGACCACGCAAGTCTGCCTGTACGGTTCGTATATATTGCGGCCGCCATACATAATTCATATAAAAATAAAATAATCAATGAAGATATATTTCCGGTAAGAATTACTTCGATAAACAAAAGAAGACTTAATGCCATAGCCGCCATTAAGCCTATGCTTAATAAAAGATGTCTGCGCTTGCGCTCAATATAGCGGCGAGTTAGCTTTGTTTTTTCATCTGCTTCTAATACCGGGTTCGTCGCTTTAATAACATATGCGCTAATCGAAGCAATATATTTCATAAAATTTCTCTATATTTTTCCATGTATCCATTACAACAATCGGATAAAATATAGATTAAAAAAAGGCCTGTTTACCTGTTTGTGTTATCTCTGCGCACTTCTCAAATAATTCACAAAACAGTTACATTTGCGGCAAGGCTGTTGGCCCACAATAAGCAACCACAGTAGCAACACAAAATTCTTTTGATGATGATATGCTTACATCAGCATAAACCCAGCCCTGAGCGCGCGCAAGAGAATCGGCAGCGCCGCGCAGCACTAAATAGGGTTTTCCGGCAGGGCTGCGCAAGCATTCAATATCAATCCACTGCAAACCATCTATTCCCGTTCCCAACGCTTTTGAACAGGCCTCTTTTACAGCAAATCTGCCGGCGAGACTAATAATTTTATTCTGAAACTCCACCTTTTCATTCTCTGTATAAATACGATCTAAAAAACGTGGCCCATAGCGCATCAGCGCTGTTTGAATACGGGCAATTTCAATCATATCAATACCCACACGCAAGGGAATGGGAATATTCGGCTGGTTAGAATATTGAAAGGAAGTTTCACTCACCGGAGTTATCCAACTGCGGAATCGGAGTCTGTAACACCGCAGCGTTTTCCATGCGCTGCAACGTGCCGCGGCCAACCCCGCGATAGATAAAACCGGCATTAATCATCCGCTTTGGCTCATAAATATTGCGGCCGTCAATAAGGATGGGCTGACGCATAACACTTTTTAAGGTTTCCGGCTGCAATGACCGAAACTCATTCCAATGCGTTACCAAAATTAAAGCGTCGCAGCCTTGCGCAGTTTCATAAGCGTTATCACAGTAAACCACCCGGTCATCTTGAATGGCGGCGCGCGCTTTTTCTTTAGCGGCAGGGTCACAGGCGCGCACTTCGGCTCCCTGAGCCAATAAACTGTGAATAATATCGATAGATGGAGCGTCGCGCATATCATCGGTATTGGGCTTAAAAGCCAGTCCTAATATTCCGATAACGGCGCCGCGCAGCGAGCCAAGCAATACAGCGACCTTGTCGACAATTTCATTGCGCTGATCATAATTAATATCCAGCACGGCGTTTAACAATTGCGGGTGCAATCCCGCTCCGGCGGCCATATGCGCCAGCGCCATAACATCTTTGCCAAAGCAGCTGCCGCCAAACCCAACACCGGCGGCTAAATGGCGCTTCCCGATGCGTTGATCATATCCCATACCTACGGCAACTTCTTTTACATCGGCGCCTAATCGGTCGCAGATGCGCGCAATTTCATTGATAAAGGATATTTTAGTGGCTAAAAATGCGTTAGAGGCATATTTAATCATTTCCGCAGTATAAAGATCGGTAATCATAATCGGCGCGCGCAACGGTAAATATAAATCTGCCACGCGCTGCGCCGCCTCGGGGCTATATGACCCCAACACAATACGGTCCGGCAGCTGAAAATCATGTACTGCGGTGCCTTGCGCTAAAAATTCCGGATTCGCAACAATATCAAAATGAATATCGGGATGTTTGAGGTTCGCCTTGATAATTTCAGACACTACATCACCGCTGCCAACCGGCATCGTTGATTTATTGACAACAATGACATCGTGATCGATATTTTTGGCGATCTGCTCTGCCGCCGCACGCACATATTGCATATCTGCGCTCCAATCACCGGTGGCGGGTGTGTTCACCGCAATAAAAATCATTTCTGCGTTAACCAAAGCGTCGGCGTAATCTGTAGTAAACCGAATTCGGCCTGCGTCCGCGCCGCGGCCTATCAATTCACCAAGGCCAGGCTCAAAAATGGGAACCACACCGCGCTGCAAACCGGCAATTTTCTGTTCATCAATATCCAAACAAGTTACCGAATTGCCTAAATCTGCCAAACAGGCTCCGGTTACAAGGCCAACATAACCGGCTCCAACTATTGTTATTGTTTTCATATTTTTACTCTTTAATCAGTATCGTTTCCGTTAGGTTAACAGAAATTCACAGGAATTTCCAATGAAACATATTCTGCCAAAGACCGGCAAATATATTCAAATGTATTGTAATGTATATTATAACGAATAAAGCGCATGATTCGTGGCAATTTGCCGATAGGCAGCGCAGTTTTCTTTTTTCTTCTTATCGGCTTGACGATGATTGGAAATACATACATAATTAATAATGACACATTGAAACATTTGGCAGTTTTGCCTAAGAAATCTAGCGTATTTCCATATGATTTGAAACATGCTGTCAGGAGGCGTTTGGAACATTGCAAAGATATTCTCTGCGTGACGCCCTGCGCCGCGCTGAATCTGCCTTAGAAGCAAAGAAAACCGATGAAGCGCTGGCATATTGTGAACAAATTTTAGCCATAAAACCAAATTGGTTTGAAGCGCTAAGAGTAAAGGCCGATTGCTATGCCGCGCTGCAAAAATACGCCGAAGCAGAAACATTGCTTACCGGCTCGTTAAGCATGGATCCGGAATATGTGCAGGCATATCTTTCTCGCGAATATGTAGCGCGTTTGCAAAGCGATTGGGGTGTGGCTGCGTTTTGTTTGCGCCGCGCCTGTGAATTGACACCGCAAAATGGGCAAATTCGCAAATCATATAATCAATTGGCTGCCCGATTAGGCCGCCAGCCATTTACACCATCGCATAGCGGGCTTGCAAGATTATATATGCGATCCGGCTTATTTGAATATGCCCTGCGTGAATGGAATATTGCGCTGGATATGAACCCGAAATTGCTCGAAGCTCAGCTGGGCGCCGCGGAAACGCATTGGCGCATGGGCAATATGCGCCGCGCACAAGAAATTTGCCGCTATGCCGCCCAAAATAACGCCCAATGTGTAAAAGCTATCTCGCTGTTGGCGCATATGGAGTTTTTATCCGGACACGAAACCGACTCCATCTACTTATTTACCCAAGCGTCTCAGTTTGATCCTGAATTATTGATTGCCCATAAATTGCTGGATGATTATACTGTCGCCGAGGGATCACATCTGCGCAGTTTATTAAAACATGTCACATTAAAAGCAGTCGATTCAATTATATTAACGGCGCCGGCTCCAACAAATTCACGATTAGCCACCGATTCCGCCGTAGGTAATCTATTTGTTCCACACCCCAAAACCGCGCCGCTGCCAAACGGAAAACTGGATACAGGGCCGCTGTTCAACAGTTCAACAACCACCGACGCAGAGCCGCTGCAACCGCAAGAAAACCAAAACGCCGCGGAAGATTACTTCAGCCGGTCTAACGCTTCCATTAAAATGCCGATGACCAACGCAGAAATTTTTAAACAAACTGAAATAATGCTATGGGGTAAAGAATCCGCGGATGACTCCACCGAAGATATTGAAGCAATTATCGATGAAAAAACGCAAAGCGCAGAACCGGCAGGGGATGCGGAAGACGCAAAATTCATTGATTGGCTGATTGCCCAAGGCGCAAAAACATTCGGCCAAACCGATCCTGCCGCAGTACATACACCTGCGCAAATGCCCGCAGCAAATTCTGCAGAAACACTGAGTGAAACGGTTGCGCCACCGCCATTTTTGCTGAACGCATTGCAGCAAGGCGATGAGCACCATAATGCGGCAAATTCTTCAACGCTGCCAGAGCCAGATCGCGCTGATATTCCAGCGGCGCAAAGCGCTGAGAAGCCTATAGATGAACATGTTACTTCTATTGAAGACGCAGTTCCATATCAAAATACCACGGAAGATACGGCCGGCTCACAAAATTTTACGGCAAAGCCAACTGAATCGGCAACCGAAATTTTACCCTTAGTAACCGACAGCAGCGCCAATATACATAGCGAATTGGTTAAGCCAGAGCCGCAGGAGCAGAATCGGCAGCAAAACACCGCCATTACTATTGAGCAGATAGACCAGCAGCTGCAATCTGTTGGCTATGCGCCGCTAAAAACCGGCCATTTAGCTGAATTTTCTGCGCCGGATGCTGAAGAAGATACATCTGCAACACAAGACCAGCGTTTGCATGCAGCGCGCGCATACCGCAAAGACGGCCGCAGCAGCGACGCCATTACAGAATATGGCATTCTTATGAAAACGAACGCCGATTCACAAATACTTATCAGCGACTTAAAAGACGCTGCGCTGGAATTCCCGGCTGAACCGGATATTTTCCGGCTTTTAGGCGACGCGCATATTCGGGCAGGCAACTATATCGAAGCGCTGGAAGCATACAACCGCAGCAGTTCATTACGCCAGCAGCGGAGATGATGATTCGATATGGAAGAAATACTTCAGGCGCTTTTAGCGATAGATTCGGTTACGTGCGCCGTTTTAGCCAGCCGCGATGGATTGATTATTGCCAGCGCCGCGGAAGATTCTGCGCACATGCCACGGGCAGCCATTGCGGCGGCGCTGATGGAAAACGCCGAAAAATATTGCCGCGATATGCGGTTAGGCGGTGTACAGCAAACAGTAATTACAGCGGGAAACGGGATTATGGTACTCACCGAGGTAGGGCGTATGCTTTTAATTACTGAATCTTCCCGGCTGAACGCCGCGGGATTGGTTATGGCGGAATCGCGCCGCGCATCCAGAGCATTGCAAAGACAGCAATAATTAAGCTTTAAGCAAAGCATAAAGCAAGATGCCCGGAGACAGCATGCCTCCTAATGGGGACGATTCCTCTTATTCCTTTTTAGGCGTTGGTCTCTATAATTTTTGTATGATATATTCTGCTAAGCGAACACTGTCTTCTTCATTGCGCATCACCGTATCCGCAACAATCACACGCATGCCGGTTTCCTGTTCTACGGCCGATTGCAGCGCTGCATCTTCTGAATCCAGCACAAAGATATCTAAAATGTCTCGATAATATCGCGCAACCCCCAGCGCGCTAGATTCCGCGCCTAACTCCGTCATCATGCGGTCTGCCGGACCCTTTAAAGCTTTTCCGCCGATAATAGGGCTAACGCCAACCCGCGGGATATTTTTTTTAGCAGTCAGCAGCGCGCGCATAGCGCCGGTTGCTAAAATTGGCTCAATACTTACCAGCGGATTCGATGGGCAAAAAAACAGTATCTCGGCGGCGGCAACAGCGGCTGACACTTCCGCGGTTATTTGTGCAGATTCAATTCCTTGAAAGCGAACAGCGCTAATGGGAACATCATGCCGTAGCTTCACAAAATATTCCTGAAAAGCCAGCCAAGCGCCATTTGAAAGTAATTCGGTCGCTACAGGATCGTTTGTCATCGGCAAAATCTGCGCATGGTTCGGAACACCTAAGCGCTGCGCCAAATATGAAGTTACTTGGGTGAGTGTGCGGCCTGCGCGCAGGAGTTGTGTGCGCATAATATGCGTCGCCAAATCGCGATCTCCCAGCCAGAACCACGATTCACCGCCAAGCTTTGCTAATTGGTTATGCGCGGCGAACGTATCTTCGGCAATGCCCCAGCCGGTATCGGGATTAGCGGCGCCGCTTAATGTATACAGCATTGTGTCAATATCCGGTGAAATTGCCAATCCATGCATGGAAAAATCATCTCCGGTATTGACAATGATATGAAGCGTTTGCTGCTGCTGCTGCGCAATTTTTACTAAACCGCGCGCAAATTTAGCGCCGCCAACACCGCCGGCCAGGGCTACCCAAGACATATTTGCCACCTATTTCCTAGTCTAAATTTGCAAAAACACGATCGATATGCATATGGATCGATACGCGCTGCTCTTTCATAAAAGCTTCTACTTGGCTTTGCGCCGCTTCGGGGCCATTATAGCGAATAGCCAGCCGTTTAATATCTTCTTGCGCAACCGCTTGGTTGTCAATTAATTCTGCCTTGCCAACTAAGGTAACAAATCGATACCCTTCTTCTACGCAAAGAGAAATAACCGGATTTTTTCGCATATTTTTTTCTTTAACGCGACCAGCCGCAGTATTCATAAGAACCAAGCCATCTGCAATATCGTACCACATAACCGTTTGCTGTGGAATATTTGAAGAGCCTATTGTAGCTAAAACACCAAAACGGCGCTCCTGAAGGAACGCCAGAGTTTTTTCATCAAGCAATGCCATGCATGTTACCTGCCGTTTTATTCGAATAAATGGGAATCTCCCATGTATATCATAGGGCAACGCTGAAAATCATGGCAAATAATGCATGGAGTGCAAGAACGAGTTGTTGCTAGATTGGAATATTGCTTAAAATAGCGTTTACGGCAACTACCGGAGCCATATAAGAGTTAAAGTATATAGGACTTGAGCATAGAAAGCAGAAGGCGCGGAGGCGGCATGCCTCCTGACGAAGCCAGAGGTGTCCCCAGATACTGTTTATTCCTTTCCAGTCTCAGATTTCTAGTATAAGCAAAATTGTAACTACTCAGAAGATAAAGCCAGGAATGGCTATTCTAACGACAGCGCAGCTGCAACAATCTGAGATTCGTAAGGGGCGGCGCCTGCCCACTGCGCGGGGATTGGGGTATCCCTAAATACCTATTTTATATCCAAAGGAACCCTGCACGGTACACCTGAGGCCATGCAATCCGGTAGGGGCGACCCTTGCGGTCGCCCTTGCTGCTTGACTATCAATCCCGCGCTGTATCTTTTGCTTTATGGAGACCTTGTCAAAATCCCCTGAGTAGTTATGAAAAACTTTATATGTACCTTTGCTACGGAATATTCAAAGAACCAATTATGGCGTTCCCGCAGGAACGCCAGAGGATTTTTTCATCAAGCAATGCCATAGATAAAAACTGCCATTTTACGATATACATGAAAGATTTCCATCTATATGGAAAAGAGTCGCAAAAATTATGGCAATTAATGGGCGCTATGCAATAACGCAACGTAAAACGCTGCAAAAACTATTGAAACGATGGCGCCAATAACAAACACAATTACCGCAGGTATAACTACTGTTAAAATTGCCTTTCCTTGCGACAGTTTATGAACCGATTGCGTTGCTAAAACAGCCATATATCCGGCAAATAAGGCAATTAATAAAGCCGCAAATGTTCCCAAAACAGGAATGATACCTAAAATAGCATCTACAGCAACTACCGGCGCCATAATAAGCGATAAAGTGTACATATATGGCAAAAACTGGCCTGTTCCTTTAAAAGCATACACAGCAATAGCCCATAAAATACCAACTCCAATAAAGGCGCCGATAAATTCACCAATAAATGTACTGAATAATACAGAAACAAAACTAAAAGGGTGAAAAACGGCTGATATAACAGCTGCAACTGCAGCGCCTGCCCCAATAGTAAACAATGCTTCAGTCCAATTAGCGTTGGCTTGTACAGCATCGAAAGCGGCAACACTGCGTTGGGTATAAACATTGCGGCTGTTGTTCAGCAACACCTGTAACGATTGCTGAAAATTAAATGATGTAGTTGGTTGTGGTGTACTCATCTGAATTTTTCCTGCGGGCGGCAATACGTCCGCGGTCCTTTCTTAAACATGTTCCGCTCAAAGTAAAATATTTGGCGATATTTTACCTCTTGGTTTCAGTATATACCCCCAAATAACCAAATAACAGTAAATAATTCATTAAAAAAACGGTTATTTTGCAATCGATGAATAATCCCTCTAAATTATTGAAAAAAAGGTCCGATAACAGATAAGGAAGGGAGGGCTACCATGAGCCAAACAGCAACACAAACTTCACAACAAGCCCAAACAGGACTCGATGACGAACAAGTCGTCGTTTTTGATGTAGCCAATGAATTTTATGCGGTAAATATTGCGCGAGTACACGAAATTATTCGCCTGCAGCAAATTACCGTTATTCCCGGCGCGCCTGAATTCGTTGAGGGCGTAATCAACTTGCGCGGAAAAGTTATTCCGGTTCTTGATTTACGCAAGCGATTTCACTTAAATGTATCGGAACATACCCGTTCCAGCCGAATTGTAGTAGTGGAATTATCCAACCAAACAATAGGGTTGATTGTAGACGGCGTTTCTGAAGTATTAAGAATTCCTGCTGATCAGGTTGATCCGCCATCTCCGCTGGTTGCCGGCATCGACAGCCGCTATTTGCGGGGCATTGCGAAGCTGGAAAACCGGCTTATCGTGCTGCTGGATATTGATAAGGTGCTGTCTATCTTAGAACAGCAGCAAATCGAAGCCAGTTCGCTTAATTAACCTTTAACCATTACCTGTTGTCTTGATTTTCCAAGCGCAGGATACCTTATGAAGGGAAAGAATATGGCAGGAAAACAATTAACTTTCGACGCGACTCCCGAAGAACTGAATCTATTTATCAGTGAAGGTGAGGAACAGCTCGAAATACTAAATCAAGATATTCTGCGCCTAGAGCAGGAAGGTGATTCCAACAGCGAACTGCTCCAGGAAATATTTCGCGCTGCGCATACACTAAAAGGTTCATCCGGAGCAATCGGCCATCAACGAATGGCTAAATTAACTCACTCTGCAGAAACCGTTTTAGACCATGTGCGGCGCCATACATTGGCGGTTTCAACAAAACTTATCGATCTGTTATTGCAAAGCTTAGATGTGCTGCGTACACTTTTGGATGAAGTAACAACCGGCATAGAAAGTGAAATTACCATCGATAAACTGTGCGATGACCTGAATGGTTTAGTAATTCAAAATAATAAAACCGAGCCGGAACAGCAAGCCGCAGCGCCTAAAGAACAGCCGGAAAAATCTGTAAAAGAAGCGAAACTTACATTGGAAGACTTTATCAGCGGTTCGCATATTTGGGAAATTGACTGCGCTATAGACGAAAACTGCTTAATGCCGGCAGGAAGAGCATTGCAGGCTTATATTGCCGTTCAACAATTCGGCAAAATTATACAGTCTTCTCCACCCGCAGATATTATTGAATTCGGCAAAGATCTTACTGTTAAAAATCTGCATTTTGAATTAGATTTAGCTGCTCAGATGGATGGAATAGAGCAGGCGCTTAAAAGCGTATTAGAGAAAATACCGGAAATTAAAGTGGTTTCTTGCAAAACTGCCGGCGCTGGTTCGCCTGCAAATAATGCTGAAAACCAGAATACGGTTTCATGCAGCGCTACTATCGACGCAACATGCCCGATGCCTGCGGTGCGCGCTTTACAAGCAATTATTGCCGCCGGTAAGTTTGGGACTGTTGTTTCCTCTACGCCCAGCGCAGAAGATATCGACCAAAGCAAAGTAACAGCCGGCACGCTTGTACAGATGCAAGTTACGCCAAATATGCCACTCAGTGAATTTATTGATTCTTTAAGAAACGCTATTAACCATATTCCTGAATTGGCGTATGTAGAATCGGCGCAAACGCAGCCTGAACATACAGCCGCTACAGCCGCTGAAGGGAAAAATATTACGCCTGCCGCTGAAAAAACCGTAACAGAAAACACGGTAAAATCGGCAGCAGAACCAAAAAATTCCACCGCAACAGATGCAGAAACGCAATCAAAAACCGGGGCCACCGCCAGCCATGCGCCGCGAATGGTTCGTATTGATGTGGAACGGCTAGATGCGCTGATGAACTTAGTCGGCGAATTAGTCATCGACCGCACACGGCTTGCCAGAATAGCTTCGCAATTAAATGGGCACACCGATAACCCGGCAATTGTAGAAGATTTAACCGAAACAAGCCGCCGTTTAACCAGATTAAGCGACGACCTTCAGGTTGAAGTTATGCGTTCACGCATGCTGCCTATTGAATCGGTATTCAGCAAATTCCCGCGGCTGGTGCGCGATTTAGCGCAAAAAGTTTCCAAACACATAGACTTTATTGTTGAAGGAAAAGATACAGAATTGGACCGCAGTGTTGCGGAACAAATCAGTGATCCCATCATTCACTTGCTGCGAAACTCTATTGACCATGGAATAGAAACAGAAGAAGAACGCACCGCGATAGGCAAAAATCCCGTTGGACAAATACGGCTTTCGGCGCGACATGAAGAAAACCAGATTGTTATTGATGTCGAAGATGATGGTCATGGTATTGATTCAGAGAAATTAAAGGCAAAAGCATTAAGTAAAGGACTAATTACCAGTGAAACCGCTTCCCATATGGGAACTCGTGAAGCGCTGGAATTGATATTTCTTTCGGGATTTTCTACCGCTGAAAAAATCAGTGATATCTCCGGCCGCGGCGTTGGAATGGATATTGTTCGCACCAATATCGAAAAACTAAATGGTTCTGTTACCTTAGAAACTGAAATTGGCCAAGGAACTCGATTTACCGTGCGGCTTCCGCTTACATTGGCAATTATTCGCGCGCTGCTGATAAATGTTGGCAGCCAGGTATATGCCCTGCCGCTTAATTCGGTTATTGAAGCTTTGCGCATCGAAGCAAAAGAAATTCGCTCTATTAACAACCACGAAGCGATTGAACTGCGCGGCGAAGTGCTTCCGCTCATTCGGTTAGCGGAATTTTTTGACGGTAAAGTTGAACGAAACACAAGCGCTGATGCGCGTGAATTTATTGTTGCCGTGCGTTGGGGTAACCGACGCGGCGGATTAATAGTAGATTCGCTGATTGGCGAACAAGAAATCGTTATTAAGTCTTTAGGCAATGTATTCCGCGCTTCAAACGGTGTTTCGGGCGGCGCAGTACTCGGAGACGGTCAGGTTGCTCCAATTTTGGACATTCCTGCAATTATAAAACAAATTATCAGTGCAGAACGTGACCGCGTTCCGGCATAGGAGATAATGATGGCACTTGAAGAGCCGGGAGAATCTAGATTTCTCCTAACCAAAAAACATGCACGTGAATTGGAATTAGCGCATAAATATATCAGCGCAGGATTGCTTAAAGCCGGCAAACAGCTATCGCAATTCGTTGGGCGCGAAATAGTAGTGCAGGCGCCCAGATTGGACCTGTGCCCGATAGACCAGCTGATAGAAGTTGCGCTCGGCTCTGCAGTAGAAGATGCGCAATATTCGGAATCCGAACGTGTACAAACAGGGATATATCTGGGGATGGAAGGCGATATTGAAGGACATTTCCTTCTGATGCTGGATCCTGCAGACGCAATTTCCTTGGTAGAGCCTTTAGTAAACGAATTAGGTGTTTCTCCCGATATACATGAAGAAATTATTCAATCTGCGTTAGGTGAGTTGGGTAATATTACCGCAAGCGGCATATTTAACGCCATGGCGGATATATCGGGTTTGCGAATAGGACCATCTTGTCCGGCAGTAGTTACTGATATGGCCGGCGCAATTTTGGAAACACCCATGCTGGATATTGCGCAATTTGCCGAGGAAAGTATCTATATTGATACTCGTATGGAAATGGATAAACTGGCAGCGCGCTGCACATTAGCAATAATTCCGCGGCCGGAAGGGTTACAGCGATTTATCAATGCGCTTACTCCCAGAATAGTGGGAGGGCATAGGTAATGGTAGCTTTAAGCTCTTCATTTGATGAGCTGCCAAGCAGTTCTGCGGTTCCGGTAGGTATCGCGCAAATGGTTATCAGTCGAGATCCGCGGGAAACTTTGGCAGCTTATGGTTTAGGCTCTTGTGTAGGGATTGCAGTGTACGACCCAACAGCGCATGTTGCCGGAATGCTGCATATTTTACTGCCCGAGCCAGCAGGCGCAATAACCGAAGCAAACAAACTCCGTTTTGCCAAAACCGGTATACCATTATTTATTAAAGCAGTGGAAAACAACGGAGGAATGCGCAGCAGAATGCGTATCGTGGCCGCCGGAGGAGCCTTAACTCTTGGCAAACTATCGGTCATGGGGCCAGCCGGACCAATCGGCAAACGTAACAGTGATGCGGTTACTCTTGCTTTGCAAGAAGAAGGTTTAAAACTAGACACTTTTGATTTTGGCGGATCTGCAGGAAGAACGCTGACATTGGCAACGGCAACCGGGAAAGTGTTTTGCCGCTCGGTGGGATCTGTGCCCAAAGAGCTGTAAAATTTCCGAATAGCGCCCGGAACATTTATTAAATATACATTTAGGAGACAACACTCATGGCAAAAGTTTTACTTGTAGACGATGCGGCGTTTATGCGCATGCGCTGCGCTAAAGTAATTACCAAAATGGGGCATTCGGTAATTGAAGCAGAAAACGGCGCTCAGGCCGTTGATTCATTCGACCGCGAACAGCCCGACCTCGTTTTGTTGGATATTACTATGCCCGAAATGGATGGAATTACTGCACTAAAAATCATCCGGCAACATGCGCCGGCAGCAAAAGTTGCGATGGTTTCGGCCATGGGGCAGCAAGATATGGTGCTGGAAGCTATTAAATCTGGCGCTGCAGATTTTGTTTTAAAGCCGTTTGATGAATCTCGTTTAGTTTCGGCAATTGAAAAACTTTTGGGATAATTCCGTGAAAAACAGAACAGGAGTGGCACAATGACATACCAACGGCCAGGTTCTTTTAACAATGGAAAATCTTCAAACGGCGGCGATACAATTAAGGTTTTGATTGTTGATGACAGCGCGTTTATGCGGCATGTCATCTCTCGCGAGCTGACAGCAGACCCATCTATTTCTATTGTTGGAACCGCAAATAATGGCTTAGAAGCAATTGAACAGGCAGTTTCATTACATCCGGATGTTATTACACTGGATATTGAAATGCCTCGGATGGGCGGATTAGAAGCGCTGCCAAAGATTTTGGAAAAAAGCAAGGCGCGCGTAGTTATGCTGAGTAGTGTAGATGGGCCAAACAAAGCAAATACGGTAAAAGCTCTCGAATTAGGCGCCGTAGACTTTATTTTAAAGCCCTCCGGTTCAATTTCGCCAAATTTATCCAGTATTCACGATACACTCATCAACGCAGTAAAACGCGCTTATGCGGCGCAGGTTCGCAAACCGTTTGCGCAAATCCAGCAATCGGGCGGAAAAACTTTTACCGCAAATACATCAGCGGCGGCTAAATCAAAACAAGTTGGGGCGCCAGCGCGCAAAATAGTTATCATCGGCAGCTCTACCGGCGGCCCGCAAGCGCTGACCGTGCTGGTTCCACAACTACAAATAGAGCAAGATATTGGTTTCGTTATTGTGCAGCATATGCCCGCAGGATTTACCGCGTCATTATCCGCAAGGTTGAATGATATGTCTGCGCTGCAGGTGCGCGAAGCTGCCGCCGGCGATATTGTGCATACCGGTGAAGCGTTAGTTGCCCCCGGAGATTACCATTTGCGTTTTGCGCCGGATACTTCCGGTATCAAAATAGAGTTAGATCAGGCGCCAAGAGTACATGGTGTGCGTCCATCCGTAGATGTAGCCTTCTTTTCCGCCGCCGAAACTCTTGCCGGCAGAGTCTATGGGGTGGTATTAACCGGTATGGGCAGTGATGGCGCCAGCGGCGCCGGCGCAATTCTCGCTGCGCAAGGGTGGGTGCTGACCCAAAATGAATCTTCGTGTGTGATTTACGGCATGCCCAGAAGTGTAGTAGAGGCCGGATTTTCCACCGCAGTTTATTCTATTCAGGATATGGCGGGCGCCATTGCTTCACATTTGCATGGCGTTTCAACTTACTCGCGCAAAGGAGCTTAACATATATGCCTATTGATTTTCCGCAGCCAATGAAACCGTCACAAAATGATGACGCCGGCTACAATGCGGTCCACAAACGAGTGTTAGAGCTTACCGGCATCGATCTCGATTCTTATAAGCGTCCGCAGATGCTGCGTCGTTTAGACGCGATTATATCTCGCAGACAGTTAAACGGATTGGCGCAGCTGGCAAGTGAACTAAAACCAGGCTCTGAATTATTGCAAGAGTTTATGGAACGGTTTACCATTAACGTTTCGGAATGTTTTCGAGATAAGCCGCGCTTTGAAATTTTAGCAAATCAAATTATTCCCGAAGCGTTGAAACACACACCACGGGTGCGCGTGTGGAGCGCCGGATGCTCTTATGGCGCCGAGCCATATTCCATCTCGCTTATTTTTCAAGAATTGCATACAGCTGGCTGTACCATCACCGCAACAGATATCGATCCTAAAATTTTGGCGGCGGCGCGCGCCGGAGAAAGCTTTACTTCCAATGATTTGAAAAATCTGCCGGCAAATCTTGCTTCAAAATATTTTACCCATTTGCCAAACGGCAATTATCGTGTGAGCGATTCTTTAAAACCTGCAATCACGTTTAAGCAGCATAATCTGCTTTCTCCACCACCAGATTCAAATTTCGATATAGTGGTTTGCAGAAATGTGACGATTTATTTTACCGAAGAGGCAAAAGATCGCGTTACACAATATTTGGTCAACGCTTTAAAACCCGGTGGCGTTTTGTTTATTGGAGAAACCGAAACAATTCACAGACCAAACAGATTTGGGTTATCACTGCGATCGACATCATTCTATGAACGGGCAGCCTAATATTAAAAAGGAGATGGCGCGGAATTCTATGCGGCGCAACCGCGCGCAGCCGCGCTGAGTGAACATGAAAGTTGAATTTATTAATCCGTTTGTAAAAGCGGCCATCGACGTTTTGCGCTCGGAAATTAAGTCCGATGTGGAACGCGGAAAGCTTCGCTTGGAAACATCCTCGGCGGCGTCGCACGATGTTTCGGTTATGATCGGCTTAACCGGAGACGCTCAAGGGGTGGTTTTATATGGCATGCAGGTAGAAACCGCTGTTCAAATTGTCAGCCGGATGCTCGACCAAGAATGTGACGAGCTAGACGCCATGGCGCAAAGCGGTATTGCTGAAATGGGCAATGTTATTACCGGGTTAGCCAGTCGTGGTTTATCTGAAGCGGGGTTTCAGTGCAATATTACACCGCCAACACTCATTGTTGGAAAAAATACCCAAATCGGCACCCTTGATATACCGCGAATTGCGCTTCCTTTAAAAACCGAGTGCGGCGAAATTGAAATTAATCTTGCTTTGCGTGAATTGAAGTCGCAGGCGGCATAACATTAGATTCTATTCTGCAATATTGAGCGACGGCGCAATATATTATTCAATAGTACATAAAAATCGGGATGATTTTGAGATCACCCCGATTTATTTTTTTATCGGCGCTCACTTGATGGTTCGGCGCGCAATACTCGCTATTCGGCTATTGGCCCGCCTAAATGGCCATGGCCGCTTGAATCAACCGGCGTGGGATTTGGATCTTCACCGCTTGTAGATCCGGTAGATGAGCCGACTCCGCCGCTCGGTGTATTATTTCCCGATGAGCCGACTCCGCCCCCAGGAGTGTTATCTCCCGATGAGCCAACTCCGCCCCCAGGACCGTTTTCCGATCCGGCGCCATTACCTACTGAAACAGCCGGAGGCAAATCACTCGGTGGCAGCGCAATTGCCCTATCTGTATGCAAAGATGAAATATCTTTCCACACTTCGTGATTAAGGCTTGGTGTTTGCGCTGTTGCTTCAGCAGTGGTTAACAATGGACGGGTGTCTTCGATGATATTGTGAGGATTGGCTGTAAAAATATTTTCCTCTGCCGTATGTGATGCGCTGGAAACTATATTTGCTGCGGCAGCTTCCACATGCGGCGCAGAACTTGCCGGAACGGCTTCGGGTTTATCCGCCGGTTGCGGCGCTTGCGGCTCTTCAGCCGGTACATGCGCGGCAGCTTCCTGATGCGCCGCAACTTCAGCCGTCACCGCGGATCCTGCTCCAATGATCGCTGTTGCCTCTGCGGCGCGCTGCAAATCAGATGAAGGATTTTCCGCCGCAGTTTTTTCAGCGCCGCCATATACTTGGTCTACAGTTGCGCTGGTAAACAAACCAGATTCCGCAGCGGTTTCGGGTTTATCCGCTGGTTGCGGCGCTTGCGGCTCTTCAGCCGGTACATGCGCGGCAGCTTCCTGATGCGCATCAACCTCAGCCGTCATCGCGGCTCCCGCGCCAATCATTGCTGCTGATTCTGCGGCGCGCTGCAAGTCAGATGAAGGATTTTTCGCCGCAGTTTCTTCAGCGCCGCCATATATTTGGTCTACAGTTGCGCTGGTAAATAAACCAGATTCCGCAGTGACTTCAGGTTTATCCGCTGAATTTTCTGATTCCGGCATGGCGGCCGGCGTATGAAGCACATCTGAATCCTGAGTTTGCACAGCAGAAACCGAAGCTATATTTTCCATCGTCAAGGGTTCGTCGTCTTCATAAAACACTAATACGCCTTCATCTCCTTGCTCTGGAGTTTCAATGAAATCGGCCGTATTACTTTCTGCCGCTGCAGTTTCAAGCGCCACTTCATCAGTAGATTCGGTGGGCGCAGGAGTTGATTGTGGTGTCAACTCTGCTGTGGATTCATTTGCAGGCATATCGGTTGTATGCACCGGCAATTCAATTAAATTGGGATTAACCGCCGAACTATCAAATGCTTCATTAGCCATAGCCGCTGCAGCTGCAATATCGGCAGCAGTAATCACACCTTGTTCAGCAGGTGGGGGTTCATGCTGCAATGTGTTAATAATTCGCTGCGCAATGGCCTCATTTTTCTCCAAAACCAGGTTATGCAAATCACCGCTTATAAGTTCATATAAAGCATAAAATGTTGGAATAAAAGTCCAGCTAAACAGAACACTCAGTATGCCATATTCAAAATTTCCCAGATAAAACTGCTGTAAGCCGAATGTGCCCAGCAAAGGCAGTGACAATATACGCGCGGTAGTTTCATTCTTTTTTTGCCGAACATACCGGCTATGAAATTCATTTTTTTGGTCGAAATTCAAAGAAAATAGCATAGACTCTATAGAATCTTCTATCATAGCGCTGTAACCTCCTTCAAGTTTGTTGTTTTATTAAAAATTACCAAATCTACAATAGCATGGATTGAGGAAAGCCGCAACAACATAGCAGTGTTATCTATGCACTATTGTACTTTTCAAAGCGCCATTTTCTTGTTCATACGGCTGCATGCAATTCAGCGCACAAACAAGTTAACGTTTTTGCGGCGCCTGCCGATATATAGTATAAAGCATATCATTTTGAAGAGCAAATGCTTTATTGTGTTTTATCATAAGGGAGTAGCAGATATTATGTTACCAATGCATCTACTGTGGGATATATTGCGCCGCAAAACTATACCATTAGCGCTTTTTGCCGCAATTTGCAGCAGCGGATTAGCATATTCCGCTTATTCGGCGCTGCAATCGGCGGCAAGTTGCCCCACATACACCATACACGCCGGTGACACATTAAATAATATTGCGAACCGCTATCACACCACATCAAATTATCTGGCGCAGTTAAACCATATCCGCAATATTAATATCATATTTATAGGCCAAACTATTTGTGTCGGCGCGCCATATATTGGTTCAGCTCCGGCGCCGCAGCCAAGTCAAGGCGTATGTTTAGTGGGCATAACGGTTGTTCGCGGAGAAACATTATTTCAACTGGCGCAGCAATACCACACATCGGTATCATATTTAGCGCAAATTAATAATTTGCGCAACATCAACACAATTTATGTGGGTGAGTGGCTGTGCATGGCGCGTTCTGGAGGATATTCATCTGTATATGGCGATTTACAGTGGGCTACTCAGCCGCAAGTTCGCCAAACATTGCTGGCTGCCGCAGATCGCAACGGGCTGCCGCGCAATTTAGTATTGGCAATAGCTTGGGCGGAAAGCAATTGGACCCAACATGTTATTTCGTGGGATGGTGGAATCGGCGCAATGCAACTGATGCCATATACTGCAAATTGGCTGAACAATGCAATGCACACCAATTATAATCCCTACTATCTTTATGACAATGTACAGTTAGGCACTTCATATTTGCGTTTTTTATGGAATACATTTAACGGAAATTTAACCGATATTATCAGCGCTTATAATGAAGGCGCTTATAATGTAAAAACACGCGGCATATTTAATTGGTTCTATGTCAATCGGGTAGAAAACTATATCCGGCTATTTTCCTAATCAATAGCAATAGTCGCACTACCGGATTGCGTACCGCGCCGGCAAAACCTCAAGGGATTCGTAAGGGGCAGCAGCCCCTTGCGCGGGGCTTGGGGTGTCCCCAAAATATCTTTTATTAAAAAAACTCCGCGCGTCTGCAAAAGCAGCATGATAGCAGCAATATGATACAATTGGGTTGAAAGCATATTACGCAAAGGAGCGATTTTACATATGTCTACCGACACCAATACAGATGAAGCGCGAATGATTTTAGAGATGGTGCGTGATTTAGCCCGCACACGTATACAACCGCGCGCCGCGGAAATAGATGAAAAAGGCGAATTTCCGTGGGATATGAAACAACTACTGGCGGAGCAAGGCATTTTAGGCTTGCCATTTGCCGAAGAATATGGCGGATCCGGCGCAAGTGAACTGACTATTTTACAGGTAATTGAAGAAATTTCCAAAAGCTGCGCAACTACTGCCCTGATGCTGTGTGTACAGCAACTGGGATCACTGCCTATTGAATTAGCCGGTACACCGGAGCAGAAAAAAAGATATTTTCCCGGTTTGGCCAGCGGCGAATGGCTGGCGGCTTATGGGCTAACCGAACCCGGTTCCGGATCTGACGCCGGAGCAATGACTACCCGCGCCGAAAAACGCGGCAATGAATATGTATTGAACGGCATGAAACATTTTATTACCAACGCCGGATTAGCCCATGTAAATGTAATATTTGCCAAAACAGATATGGAGGCTTCCGGAACTCGCGGCGTAAGCGCCTTTGTGGTTGAAGGAGATCGTCCGGGCTTCCGTTTAGGGCATGTGGAACATAAAATGGGTATTCGCGGCTCACAAACCGGCGAATTAATTATGGAAGATTGTATTATCCCTGCGGAAAACTTATTGGGACGTGAAGGAGACGGTTTCAAAATCGCCATGGCAACCCTGGACCGCACTCGTCCCGGCGTCGGCGCACAAGCGCTGGGCATCGCCCAAGGCGCATTGGATTTTGCCGTGCAATATTCTAAAACACGAAAACAATTCGGCAAACCAATAGCCGATAACCAAGGCATTCAATTTATGTTTGCCGATATGGAAGCAAGCGTAGAAGCAGCAAGGCAATTGATATATAACGTTGGCCGTATGATCGATTCCGGCAGCAAAAATTTTGGCAGACAATCTGCCATTGCTAAATTGTTTGCCTCTGATATGGCTATTCAAGTAACGAGTGACGCCATTCAAATATTAGGCGGATATGGGTATATGCGAGAGTTTCCGGTAGAACGCATGATGCGTGACGCGAAAATCTGCCAAATTTATGAAGGCACAAACCAAATTCAACGAATGGTTATCGCTCGCGATCTGTTAAAATAATCTGAGGCTGCTTTCTTGGCAATATAAAAAAGGCCGGCGCACAAATATTTGTTGCGCCGGTTTTTCTGTACTAAAAAAAATAAGCTTTTCCGCAGGAAATTGCCCTTTCACATCTATTGACAATTCAACCAATCAGTTTTGTGGATGTTGATTGCAAGTTGCCCAAATTGCTAGCGCCGCAATGTAATTCCAAGTATAAACAGCAATAAAATAACCGCAGCAACGGCAAAAAAGGCGCCATAGCACCCCATATTCGCCACACGTTTATTGTATAGCGCCTGCTGCAGTTGTTCTTCCATATTTTCAGGATCAAATAGGATATGCGGCGCAATGACGCGAATACGCGAAACCATCTGAATAAAATCACGAACATTCGTCATGCCTTCAGCGGCAATAATAGTTGTATCGTCAGTGAATTGCAGCAGCAGCAGTAATTTACTGGGTAAATGTTCCCCCGGTGTCAGGGAAATTTTTTGAATTGCGCTTAGCTCAAAATTATCTGAATTGCCTTCTTCACGCGCTAAAAACTCAATAGAGCTTGGGTATAAAATAATCTCTTTCGCTAAACCATACCGCACAACACATAAAACATCATTCGGTCCATTACCAGCGCCGTTGATTTCGGCAATTTTTTCATCCATGAAATACACTAACCAGCGTGCACTGATATATTATTAGACTTATTTGCGCACATCGTCTTTTTCGTGCCGCGCAGCAACAACACACGAATGTCGGTATTGCGCATAATATAAAGCGCAGTATCATCGATTTCGTTTTGGGAATTTTGATAGGTTTCGCCGATAATAATATCTGTACACCTATAAGTTTTACTCAATTCAATAACCGCGTCACCCACTTTGTATGAAAACAAATTACTATCTTCAACAGGGACAAAATAATTTTCAAGAATTGTCGCTAACTCTTTGAAGTGCTGCTTCTTTTCCTGAATAGTTTTCTCAGATGGGCGTATCCCTTCATCTCTGGGTAAAGGAACCGCATAATGAATAACAACTTTAGATTTTAATTGCTTGGCCAATCCACAGGCCATACGCAAAACTTCTTTGTTTAAATCATCATCTTGATTAATAACAGCGAGTACAGCTGATTTCTGTTCGCCATTTGGAGGCAATGAGTCATTCTTTGCGTCGATAGCCAAGATAACACCTCAATAACATTTCAAAACATAGCGGAAACAAATAACAGCATATCAACCTCGATTTGCCGTTGTATCTTTTTGCTGCTCGCGCCGCAGCTTTATTTCCGTCGCAAATTTTTTGCCAATTTTTTTACAAATGAACGCCAAACGTTCGGAAAAATCTATTCTTTAAAGCCAATAGCTATTATAACAGGTATTATTTGTAATTTCAAGCCCTTGGCGCCTTTATTCTTCGGAAATTTCGGTTTATTATTCCTGAATTACACAAATATTCCCAACGCCGCCGAAGCATTTGCGCATAATGATCTGCAGCGCTCAAATATCTCGAAATAGCAACAATAATGTTGTATAGTATTGGCAGACTTAATTTTTGAGATATGTGTCATGAGTTTTTTTCTCGGCGCGCTGCGGATTATTGGGTATAGCCCAAATCAAAATTATTCGCGCTCCGCTATGTTATCACAAACATGGCTATTCCCATTATCAGCCACCGATACAACAATCGGAAGCAGCATTAGCAGCGCTATTATCATACAAGATCCTGCTGTGCCGGCTGAATTTGCAACGATACAATTTCGCGATCCAAGCTGGTTTATAGAAGGCGCTGCTGAGGTTGAAGAAATTTCTGTTAACGATCAAAATGTTCAAGTCAGCTCTGCTGCGCCACTTGCTCCGGGTGATATTTTTCAAGCTGGCAGCGTGCTCTTGCAATTAGTTGCTCCACAATATCGCGGCGAAACTGCTGCGGCAACCACACCTGCGCTGCAATCTTATTTACCACTGCTGCAACGCACGCCATTACAAGATTTTCTGAAAAATCGCCGCTGGCTGCTGATGGTTCTTGGGTTTAGCGCGCTTAGCATTTTTTTATCCGCAATTGTGGATGTTATTGGGGTAATACTATATCCCAGTTCACTCATCTTTAATATCAATATTATTGTGGCGCTTACTGCGCCTTTAGCGCCGGTTTTTGGCGTATTGGGGCTAATCGGCTATATTGATAGGCACGAACGGCATTCATGGCGCCTGCAAGTCATTATTTTTTTATGGGGATTAATTGTTGCCCCACTTATCTCCGATTTTATTGAACAAAAAATCCGCGACGCCATTTTTATGCTGCCGCTGGATAATTTGCCACGAATTTGGATGACATTGCTGCAAAATATTTTATTAAGTTTTAACGCCGGTTTTTTTGAAGAATGCGCAAAAGGCATTATTCTTCTTATTATTATGTTTTGGATTAAATCCCATATCCGGAACGCCGCCGACGGCATTTTATATGGCGTTATCGTTGGCGCCGGCTTTGGTTTGATTGAAAATATTATGTATATTGCCAGCGCCGATTCGTTGCCGCAACTGCTTACCCTTATTGTCGGCAGAGTTATTCTTGGCTGGCTGGGACACTCTACATTTACCGCCTGTTTTGGCGCATATATTGGAATGGAACAGGAAAATCCCGATATTTTCCGTCCCTGGCTTAAACCATTGATTGGCTTTTCAGCGGCGTGCGGCATTCATACGCTCTTCGACTTTTTTTTGTTTGAGGCAAACTCTGCGCAGAATTATTTTAATACTCCGGCCTTCGATCTCCTTGCAGGGATTTTTTTTGTTGCGCTGGCCTATTTACTGCTTTTTAGTGTGCAAATTTATTTACTGCGTATTATTTTCCTGTCTCTATCTCAGCAAAACGCTGTATTGCGCGAATATTTATGGAAAGATGTTGTACGCGGTATAATTACCCCTGAAGAATATGTTATAGTGCAACATGTAACATTGCGCCAAAGACTCGATCGCTCTTTGCTGCTTGCGTATAATTTTACCATCTGGCGCGCAGTAAAAAATACTTTAAATGATATTGTTTCTTTGGCTTTCGTGCTGCAGCGCATACATAGCGGCGCCCACAATTCAGACGATATTGCGTTAAGTGAGAATTTACGCAGCCGAATTATGCGCAGTCATGAACTGCTTGCCATATGGGAACAATTTGTACACTTTTAATGAGAGAAGATATGACAGAACAAGAACTTGAAACATACAAAAGCAAACTTCAGCAGTTATCACAGGAATATCTTGCACAGATACAAGATCTTGAAGATATAAACCGGGAAGAAACAGCAGATTTATTGGAAGAATCCGGTGATTCCGGCGATGAAGCGGCTGTGCTGTATTCGGAAAATACCTATGCTAGCCAAATTCAAACGCTGCATGAACTGCGGATTTTAGTTGAAGCTGCCTTGCAGCGCATTAACGCCGGCGCGTATGGGCAATGTTTGGATTGCGGCCATGCTATCGACTTGCGCCGGCTTGCCGCCATACCGTATGCGCAATATTGTTTGCAGGATCAGGCAAAGCATGAGTAAATAGTGAAAGAAACAGCAAAATAACCTTGGCGGTTAATAAAACCGCCTAAATCAACAGATATTGAAGAAAGATGTCTATATATGAAAAATGCGCCTTTTACTTCCGGCAATTCTACTCCCGATCTTTCTGCCGAATGGCAGCGCCGATGGGATGTATTAGTACTCGCCATAGCTATCGCCGTTATTGCCATTGATCAATTGTCAAAATCTATGATTGTCAACTATTTTCATACATGCGATTCCGGCAGTTATATTCCTGTAATCGGCAATATTCTCACTTTTACTTATGTGTGCAATACCGGAACTGCTTTCAGCATAGCAGCCGGATCCTCGGTGGTATATTTACTCATCGCAGTGGCAGTTGTTGTTATTGCCTGGTTATATCTTTCTAACCGGCCAATCAATAATCCCACGTTAAAAATTACCTTTGGGCTTATTTTTGGCGGCGCCACAGGAAATATTATAGACCGCTATAACAGAGGCAGCGTTGTAGATTTCATTCATTTTACGGTTCCTCATTTCGATTTTTATGTTTTTAATTTTGCCGACTCCTGCATTGTAGTTGGAATGGTGATTTTAGCCTATATGCTGCTGGTTTCATCCCGCAGCAGCCGCGCGGATACAGCCACAAGCGACCTTATTGTTGACCACGCGGCGGAAACACAAGCGCCTGCGGAAATATCCGTTGAGGCTGCGCAGCCGCAAAAAAATACGGTTTCGGCCGCCGCAACAACTGCCACAGCCGTAAAATCACCGCAAAAACCCGCCGTATCGCCAATAAAAAAGTCTTCCGGCGCCAAATCAGCCGCAAAATCAAAAACCAAACACAGGTCGTAAACTAAATATGTCACCGGATAGCCTTGAACCAAATTTTACCTTTACCGTAATTGCCGACGCTGAAGACGCTGATACACGCATTGATGTGTTTCTAGCTCAGCACAGCGCCGTACTTTCGCGCGCACAAGCACAGCGTTTTATTCGCGAAGGCGCAGTTTTTGTAAACGGTAAATCGGTTAAACCTGGTTATACGCTGGATGAAGACGACATTATTCAAGCGGCCCTCAGCGCGCCGGATCTTTCAGCCAAACTGCCCGAACCGGAACATATACCCATTGATGTTGTTTATGAAGATGAATTTTTATTGATTGTAAATAAACCTGCCGGTATGGTCACCCACGCCGGGCCTGGTCATGAACACGGCACGTTGGTTAATGCGCTGCTGGGCCGCGGCCATGCCTTGGCAGAAACCGGAGTTTCATTTCGGCCCGGTATAGCGCACCGGCTGGATAAAGATACATCGGGGCTGCTAATCGTCGCTAAAACCGATGAAACGCTGCTGCTGTTAGGGCAAATGATGCGAGATCATACAATAGTAAAAGAATATATTGCCCTTGTTGCGGGCTATTTTACCCCAGCTGAAGGTGCAATTGATGCCCCCATTGGCAGAGATCCCCGCTTTCGGCAGCGCATGGCAATAGATTCTCAGCATGGCCGCAGCGCAATTACCCTTTATAAAACTGTGCAAATTCTGCGGGGAGCGTCGCTCCTTCGGCTAACATTGCAAACAGGGCGTACCCACCAAATTCGTGTGCATTGCGCGGCGGCAGGGCATCCGATTATCGGAGATTTGGTATATGGGCGGCCATATAAGCCGGAAGCTCCTCGCCAATTTCTGCATGCAGCCCATATAACCTTCCGGCACCCCATAACCGGCGCGGAAATACTTGCTGAATGTCCTTTGCCGGATGATTTGGCCAATTATTTACATAATGCAAAAAAATCAAGCATGAACTATAGGCCTGAGTATACATAACTCATTCAGCAGGAGGCGCAAAAAGCAGCATGCCTTCTGACGGGGCGGGGATGTCCCCCGATTCCTTTTATTCCTTGTTTAGGCTGAGGTCTCTAATTTCATCAAATCCATTGTGAGGAATTTGATTCGTGAATATACACAGAGCGCGCGAAATACTAAACCATTTCAGCACATTGAAGATGCTTGTGGTCGGAGATATTATTGCAGATGAATACCTTGAAGGTGTTTCCACACGTTTATCGCGGGAAGCGCCGATACCCATTATCAACCAAACAAAAAAATATCTTGTTCCCGGAGGAGCCGCAAATCCAGCCGTAAATGCTCGTTCTCTTGGAGCGTCTGTTGCGCTGGCCGGTGTTATGGGGCAAGATGAATCCGGATCCATGCTGAAACATATTCTACTGCAATATGGCATTGATATTTCCTCAGCGCATATGGACGCCAAAAGACCAACCAGCTCGAAATTGCGTGTACTGGCAAGCAATAACCAAGGAGTTATTCAACAAGTGGCGCGTATCGATAATATTGATACAACCCCGATCGATAGTTTGCTGGCTGAACGCATGCTGGCAGATCTTTTACCTAAAATTGCCCAATTTAACTGCGTCATTTTATCGGATTACGATAATGGTTTTATGGGCTTACCTATTATAGATGGTGTGCTGGAAGCTGCCAGAAAACAACATTGTATTCTTACTGCCGACGCCCATGGCGGATTTGCGCGGTTTCAGTATGCTTCGGCCATTACACCTAATGAGCCGGAAGCTGAGATTGCCTCCGGAACACGAATATTTGATGAAAACAGTTTAAACACCGCCGGCGCAAAACTGCTCGAAATAACTCACGCCGAATCCGCGCTTATTACCCGCGGCAGTTCCGGCATGGCGCTGTTTCAACAATCGGGGAAAATAACCCACATCCCCGCCAGAAATATTACTGCCGCCGATACAACCGGCGCCGGAGACACCGTTGCAGCCGTATTTACCCTGGCCTTAGCCGCTGGGGCAGATCCTTTAGAATCCGCCGAATTGGCAAACGCTGCCGGCGCAATAGTGGTGCAGCGTCCGGGATGTTCTACCACAACGCAAGAAGAATTATTACATTTTATTGAAATTTCCGAAAGTGAAAACTAACTATGGCATTGCCCCAATCAAAAATTATTGCTTATTCGGATATTCGCAGTCTTGCGGATGAATTGCGCGGACAAAGGCGCAGCATAGCGCTGACCAACGGTGTGTTTGATATTGTGCACATCGGGCATTTACGATATTTGCAGCAAGCCAAAACCTTGGCAGATATTTTAATTGTGGGTATCAACTCCGATACATCTACGCAAGCGCTAAAAGGCACGTTGCGGCCATACATTCCCGAAATGGAACGCGCCGAACTGCTGGCCGGATTTTCATGTGTAGATTATACCGTCGTTTTTCCCGAAACAACCGCAGTAGAACTGCTTTGGGCGTGCCGGCCCAATGTATATATAAAGGGGGGAGATTACATCATTGCGCCAACCGCATCGCCATCTCAAAAAATATTGCCCGAAGCTGAAATTGCCCGAACATTAGGCGCGCGGGTCGAGCTTATTCCCTATATCGGAGGGCATTCCACCAGTGAAATTATTCAAAAGATACTAGCGGCGCAAGGGAATCCTAACGAAAACTAGCTGCGTTTAATGCGGCAAGAATCCATGGACATATGAACCAATGCCATTTAGAATAAATTGCACTGCCAAAGCTGCCAATAGCATACCTAATATGCGAGAAAAAACCATAATGCCGGTTGAACCGATACGGTCCTGAATATATCCACTAATTTGCATAGTAAACCACGCCAGCAGCAAGGTTATCAGGCCGGTTATAGCAATAGCCGCCAGCTGCATTGGGTTGCCGTTTGCCTCAGAAACCAATAAAATTACGCTGGCAATAGCGCCGGGACCGGCAATCATTGGTATCGCAAGGGGAAACACACTAATATCGTCCCGAAACAACGCTTCTTCTTCCTCTCGCGTTGTTTCACGCGCGCCGGATGGCCGGCCAAAAAGCATATCGATTGCCATTAAAAACAGCAGCGCGCCGCCGGCGATACTAAATGCATCCATGCTAATGCCAAGACTGTTGAAAATAAACTTGCCAAATACACCGAAAACTGCGATTACTGCGCCGGAAATCATGACGGCTTTAAAAATAATCTGTGTTTTTTGCCTTCGGGGATAATGCCCCATCATACCGATAACAAACGGCGCCAATCCAACAGGATCGATAACCGTAAAGAATGTGACAAACACTTTGAGCGAAAACTCTTGCATACGGCGCATCCTTTGAAATTGGCATAAGATTCGGAAAGTGGTTAAAATTGTGCTAGAATAATAATACTCAGTTATTGTATCACATCGAACAATTTTAATAGGTTTTTCGCCGCCGATGAATCTATTTGCCAATATTAAGGAGACTCTTTTATTATGACACCTGCGCAGCAGCAAATGAGCCATCAGGCGCGGATATATCGTATGCATATCGCCCGTGAAATTGCTGAAGTTATCATTTTGGTTGCGGTTATTATTGTTTCTGTGCGGTTAAGTATTGATACACGCACCATTAACGAGGAAAGCATGATGCCGTCGCTGCACAATAATGATATTGTTATGGTTAATAAATTAGCCTATTTATTTGGTTCTCCGCAGCGAGGTGATGTTATCATCTTCTATTATCCATTTAACACATCTGTTGTTTTTATCAAACGCATCATCGGCGTTCCCGGAGACACGATAGTAGTTACCCCAAATTCTGTCAGTATCAACGGTGTAAAATTAAATGAACCCTACGTATCTTCCGAAACCAGTTATCAAGTGGGCACATGGGTGTTAGGCGCAAATCAATATTTTGTCATGGGCGACAATCGCGGCCCAAGCTGTGATTCACGTATGTGGGGTGTTTTAGATAAAAAATTTATTATCGGCAAAGTTGTTATTATGTATTGGCCGCTGAACCATGCGCATTTTATCGATGAATATCATCAAATATTTGCCTCGGTTCCTTCACAATCGCCACCGGCAAAAACTATTGAGCCGCCTACCATAACCTGTCCCGGATTGTAGCCGAATAAACGGTATTCATCAAAAATAGCGTTTGTTTTTAAGATATATTTGCTAAAATATTGTACAAGGCAGCCACCATGGCTGTCTTGTTGTATTTGTGAGTTCACGCAAGGCTTCAAAACAAGGAATTGCAGTCATTATCTCTCCCCATTCCATATATAAGCTGTTCTTTAGACCATTCAAAGTGGCCAAGCATTATTGAATCTTCAGTAATATCTTATTTTGTCGATTAACATGAATGTACTACCTGTCCGGCAGTTTCATATTGAGCAGGTATGCCGTTTGACAGCAAATTTACATAATTTCACAGCAAGGCAGAAAACATTATGCGACCAGACAGCAAAAAAGGAAACATATTTTCACTACAAAATGCTTCTCTTAGAACAAAAGCTTTGGCTCCACTTATCGTCAGTTTATTATTGACATTAGTGATTAGTGGTTATGGTCTTTGGGAATTTAACCAACTAAACGCTTCAGTGCAAAATATCAACAACCGTTCTTTAAAAGGAACCAGTGATATCTATCAGGCTGAAGTGTATTTATCGCATTCACTCTTGGATATTGGCGGAACAATCTTAACTACAGATCCGTCTACTATTGCCGCAGGAATATTAAGTATTCAGAATGATATGGCAACAGTAACATCCGCGACCCAGGATTATGCAAAATTAAATTTAACATCCCAGGAATCTACCGATCTTTCAGCGTTTAATACGAGTTTTTCTGCATGGAATAGCGTGGTTACAAGCTCCATTCAATCACTGCAATCGCCAGATCCTAAAGTACACCTAGCGTTAGCGCAGCAATTGCCAACAACTATTTCATCTTCGTATAACGCTGCAGTTACACCATTACAATCTTTAGCAAAATTGCAAGATGCCCAAGCAGCTTCAATCAGCAGTGGGGCAACTTCACAACTGCAAACAGCGCAGATTGTATTTCTTATAATCATTCTCATGAGTATTGTATTAAACATACTCTTAGGAACGATGTTTGCAAACAGCATTGTCAAACCACTGCAACGATTAACCTCAACATTAAATTCTGCTGCATCAGGTCAATTAAATGACCAGAGTGAATTAATACAAAAATATCCCCCAACCAATGAAATTGGGGTTATGGCGCAAAGTTTATATAATCTTATCAACGCAATGCGCACGCTGGTTACCAAACTGAAATCGATGAGCCAAACCATGAAAGATTCGGCGAGGCAAGTTATCGCTTCATCGGAGCAAACCGGGCAGGCAATTTCGCAGGTTTCCCAAACCATTCAGCAAGTTTCTCTTGGCGCGCAAGATCAAACAACAAAACTTTCCGGCGCAGCCCACGATGTAGAACAGCTTTTTGAACAAAGTGAAGTATTGCAAAAGTTTTCACTTGACACAAAAGATGTTATGGCGCAACTTAAAAACACCATTAGCGAAACATCGGGTCGGGTACAAAGTTTAGGCGCAAGATCGGAACAAATCGGCACCATTATTGAAACAATTAATGAAATTGCCGAACAAACCAACTTGTTGGCGCTGAATGCCGCTATTGAAGCCGCACGCGCAGGTGAACACGGCCGCGGATTTGCAGTTGTAGCAGATGAAGTGCGGAAACTGGCAGAACGCTCCAGTTCATCTACCAAAGAGATTGGCGCAATCATCAACGAAACCCAAAAAGAAACTTCTTTAGCGGTAAAAACCATGCGCGAAAATGTTGTGCATGTGGAAGACGGCGTCGACAAAGTCACGCAAAACAGCTCTATCATTAATGAGATTAAAGATAATGCGCAGCGTGTAAATGATACACTAGCCAGTGTCGCAAGTGTAAGTGAGGAAAACAGCTCTGCCGCCGAACAAGTTTCTTCAGCTTCTGAAGAAATGGGTGCACAAGCCGAAGAAGTGCTTGCCTCAATTCATATTTTTGAAGATATGGCAAACGATCTGGAGCAGTTGGTTTCCCAATTTCGGTTAGACGAAGCCGGAAATTCTGCAAAGATATCGTCTTTTACACGTAAAAAGATCGCTTAATCTCGCTCTACAGTAGAATTTTCTAAACGGAAAAGGAGCAGCAGCTCCTTTTCCGTGTCATCCGGCGCAAGAGGTATGCACGAAGTCAGATCTATTGCAGTTGAGCTTATCTACTAAAATTTTGTGTTTTTATCACTGCTGCACAGGGGATAAATTGATATAGCACATACTTTCTCTAAAAAATTTAGAGAAATCCAGGATGAATTTTCCAATTTTTAGTAACTATATCCAAAGGCAAATGCCCGATACATTTAAAAAAGGTGAATTTATGAAAAATACTCACTTTATCAATAAGTTTCTCGATTCCATTCAAAAATCTGCTATTCGGCAGCTTGCCAAAGTAAAAAGGAATAGAAATACAACGCCATCGGTTCAACCGGATGCGCCACAGCATCCATCTACGGCGAAATCCAACCGGAAACCGTTTTCCTTTAAACTGCCGCAGTTTGCTTTTAAGTTTCCTGCTAAAAAATCTCCGGCCGAATTATCCAGCGCGCCATCGGTTCAACCGGATGCGCCGCTGCATTCACCGGCGCCAAAACCCAACCGGAAGCCGTTTTCCCTTAAATTGCCGCAGTTTGCTTTTAAATTTCCTACTAAAAAACCATCAACGAAATTATCCAGCGCGCCATCGGTTCAACCGGATGCGCCATTGCATTCACCGACGCCAAAACCCAACCGGCAGAAATTTTCGCTGAAACTGCCTCGGTTATCTTTTAATATCCGCGCTAAAAATACAAGTCCAAGCCCGATATGGCGTTTACTAGCACAATTTTTAACAAAAGCTGGCGCAGTAATTACATTTCTAGCTAAAAAAACGCATCTTTCCAATGTATCTGTACGCAATACATCCATCAGGCTGCGGTCTTTTGCTCCGATAGTCATCAGCCTTATTTTAACCATAATAATCAGTGGATACAGCATGTGGGGATTTAACGGCATGAACAGCAATGTTCAGTTAATTGAACGGCAATCATTAACAGGCACAAAGTTAAGTTTTCAATTAGAACAAGGTTTATCGCAAACCTTTCTGGATCTCGGATCTACAATTTTAGCCACAGACCCCACCCAGATATCCGGCGATATTTTACTGCTACAAAATGATCTCACCATTACTAATCAATATTTGCAGCAGTTTACCAAATTATCCTTCAACGCACTTGAAATTCAACAGCTTGGGGCCTTTACCATCCTATATAGTCAATGGACCCAAACCATACAAAGCGTTATACAAATATTGCAATGTACGACAACTTGCAATATCAGTAATATGCTGCCCGGATCGATTAATGGTTCACTAAAAACACTGCGTACCGCAGATATCTCAGTTCACGCCCAGCTTGAAGCAGAACTTACTTCATTTTTATCATCGTCATATACTTCGGCGTTAACGCCGCTAAACTCATTGCGCGCATCACAAAAGGTCCGCGCAAACAGCCTCAGCGCACAAACCAGCTCGCAGTTATTATGGGATAGAATGTTCCTGATAACTTTATTTATTATCAGTATCGCGATAAACAGTGTTTTAGGAATTCTTTTAGCTAACAGTATTATCAACCCAATTAAGAAAATAACCGCAGAACTCAATGTTGCCGCCACAGGTGATTTAACCCATGCTGATTCATTACAAAAAACATTTATTGACAAAAATGAGATTGGAACGTTAGCAGCGCAGCTCAGTTTCTTCTTAACATCAATGAATGTATTGCTGTTGGAAATTTTGAAAGCAGGAAAACAAATTCGAATCTCAACCAAAGAGATTTATCTGATGTCCGAACAAAACGACATAGCAATCGCCAGCGTAGACCAAACTATTCAGCAGGTTGCAATTGGCGCTATAGAACAATCCAACCATTTACAGCACACCGTTTCAATGGTAGATTCTTTATTTCAGCAAAGCAATACGCTGCAATTGTACTCTACCGAAACCGCGGCGATTATGGCAAATATTAAATCGCGGATTATACATTCAACAGAAATTATTCAGCAACTTGGTAACCGTTCACAAAAAATTACCGGCATTATCGCAACGATAGACGAAATAGCAGACCAAACAAGTTTGCTCGCGCTAAACGCTGCAATAGAAGCTGCCCGCGCAGGAAAACATGGTAATGGCTTCGCGGTTGTCGCTGATGAAGTGCGGAAACTCGCTGTAAAATCTGGTATATCCACCCAAAAAATTGAAGATTTAATTCGTGAAATACAGCAAGAAACGCAAGGCGCAATTGTTGCAATTCAAGAAAATGCGCAAAAAATTGATACAGCCATTGAAAAAATCGCCCAAAATGGCGATTATATTACCGTTATTCAAGGCAGCGCACACCAAGTAAATAATAAATTGCTCGGCGTATCGCAAATTAATGACCTTAATAAAAAATCGTCACAGCAAGTTTCCGGGGCATCCCACAGCATGGCTCAGCAGTCGCAATATGTTATCGAGTCCATCAAAGCATTTGAACAAATAGCGGAAGAATTTGAGAAAATTATCGAACAATTCCATATCATTGGCGCTGAGCAAAAATTATCCGACAATGAAATGGTAAATCTCGATAGCGCAAACGTTGCCGCAACAGAAGAAACAGAAAGAAACGCTGAAATAGTTACTATCGAAGAAAACAGCCCATTCAACGAAAACGCTGCCTAGCTGCAATCAATTTTCAACAACACTGCACAAGAGGTGACCACCAATTATGCAATTATACAGATGTCTGATCTTCCTGTATATCAGAATGTTTAGTGGTATCTTGGCGCAATTGCAGTTCCTGTGTTTGCTGGAACAGATACATTATCTCGGCAAAAGTAATTTGCTCTATGGCGCTTAATCGCAGAAGCAATTTTTGCAGCAGCAGCAATTGAACAATAAAATTGATTAATTTACCGATAACCGGCCAGCGTGTATATCGCAGGGTTAGCTGCTTTTGTCTGGTTTTTTCCCAATAATCTAATGCGTTAGCGTGATCATTTAAAAAATGATTGGCGGTAACAGAACGCCAATAAATTGGGTCTTCATAGTTTGGCGCAACATTTTCCGGAACGGCAATATAATGGCGAACAGGCGCGCGCTGCGTGCGCTGAGTAAATGCGGCAATGTTCTGCAATCGTTCGGATATTTTAGCGCCTATCACTTTAGGATGCAGCCGAGCCTGAATAGAGGCTGCTGCAACATTTCCTATTTCCCCAGCAGATTCTCTTTGTTGATATACATATTGCATAAAATGCGCGGCGCTGGTAATATCCGCCTCAGCTATTATCTGCCCAGGTTCATACAAAAGCTCTAATTCAGGAAAATAGCGATAATCTTCCGCAGAAACCGCGCGCAGACTATAATCCGCTAAAAAGCTGTTATGGCGATTCATAAATTCCAAATTTCCGGAATACGCCGTTGCAATAACCGGCTTACCGGCCGCCATTGCTTCCGCCATCCCTAAACCAAAACCCTCAGCGCGGTGCAAAGATACATAGCAATCCACACAGTGCATGAGCATAGTTGTTTGCTTTTGCGAAAAATATCCTTTAAGAAGTATTCCACCAACTTCCGCAATAGCGGCGCTTAAATCTTGTTCAAACGCCGGAAATCTTTCAATATGCGCAGCTTTTATACACAACAGCGGAGCAGTATTATCGATTTCGGGAAACACGCGACGAAATGCGTTGATCACTCCAAAGGGATTTTTGCGTAATTCACTGGAAAGCGCAGAGAATGTATATAAATAAATATATCTATCTTGCGGTAAAGAAAGCAGCGTGCGCGCCTCTACGCGGTTCACAGATGGCTGTTCTGGTATTGGATGAGGAACAACGATAACCGGTTTTTGGGTATATTTTTGAAATATCTTTTGAGAAAACGCCGATGGGGTCCAAATTTCATCTACTCGCGCTATTTGTTCTGCTAAAATATGTGGCAGAAACGGCATTTCCCAAACCCAATAACCAATACGATAGGTATCTTTTGTAAGCTGATTAAGGTAGGTATCTGAAATTTGCGGAAATTCATTAATGTTATAAAAAATAAGTGAAATATTACCCGGATTTTTCTGTAAATAGGCATATTGCAGTTTCTTTTTTGCCCGAGGATGCGATTCATACAATACAGGATAAAAGCAAATGGGAATTTTTTCATATTGCATAGCCAGCAGTGTTAATTCGGCGGCGTAACTCAACCCAGATTCTGCTGAAACATCGCCTATAAAATTAATCGTATTCCTTAAAGTGGCAGCCATACAAATATCCTGTATTTTGGAAACTTTCCGCTTAATTCATCATTTTTCAATGCTAATTTCCCGGAAGATTGGTTATAATCGGCGTAATTGGATGATTCCAAATTAATATTGTAAATTTTCCAATATTTTTAATAATATCTGGTGTTCCAAAGGTTGTTATTGCATTTTGCTGGTCTACATTGCCATTGCCCGGAGGATTGGCAGACGCAAAAATAAGAAAAAAAGCTTGGCTGTTATATGCCTTTTGTTGATCCAGCCAATAATACGTTACAATTGCTTGATTATTGCCTTGAACCGGGGTAACCTGCACTTTGCCCGATGTAAGCAACGTAATAATTGCGGAATCCCAATACGCGCCATATCCGGATGTATAACCGTTCTGCTCCAGCCATACTGCGGCAGGAGTAATAGGTGGGCTTGCAGCGGGAGCAATCAATCTTGGAATAAAAAACACCAAATAACCCGCCGTTAAAACCACAAGAATAGCTGCTTGCGTCTTTTTATTCAATGTAAAAGCTGAAAAATCTTGCCGGCCTACTAAAATCAACCCCAAAAACAATACCGGCAGTAAAAATCGTGTAGTTCCCAAATCTAGCGCATAACTGCTGAAAATATACGCCGCCAATGTAAAGAACACCGCAAACAGCAAAATAAGCTGCACACTATCCGTTTTCTGTGTAAATTTGCATTTTTGCCGGATTTGTTTGACTTCAATATATATAAAATATAGTACTGCCAGCAAAATTGGCAGCCGCAGCAGCGATTCTGCTACGAACGGCGAGTTTATTGGCTGCCCCCAGATATTCACGCCAAACAGCAGCAATATTCCCTGTATTGTTAACCCAATATTGCTTCCTAATCCGTTAAAATTTACTATTGTTAAATTAGATGGATAGGTGTAAAAACCACCCAACGCTTTAACTGCATGCAAGATAAGCAGTGAAACTGGTATAATTGCAACACTGGAGCCAAATAACAGCGTATTCCCAACGGTGCGATTTTGTAGCCATTGCAAGAAAAACACCGCTATTACCGGCAGCACAAACACATAGAGCGAAAATGGATCTCCCAGCGCATCAAGCAGCAACAGCGCAAACACCGCTATCGCCGTCAGCCATTTTATTTGTACCTTATCAATAATGACCAGCGCAACTAGAAAATACGCAATTGTGCCTATATGAATAGCTATTGCGCCGGCATAGTGGGTAAGTTCCTGGGTAGGAAGCAGCAGCAGAAGCATGCCTGCAGCAATGGGAAACCATGCGTCTTTCAGCGGCCGGCCGCGTTTCATCAAAACAAAGCTGCAAACTAAGATTGCCGAATAAACGGCTGATTCTGCGTATACAATTGCGTTAACTGTTAATCCGCTGAGGAGAATAAATACAGCGTCTATCGGGGTATCAATCGTCCAGAACGTATCCGGGCTAAGAAACCAGCCCTTTAGAAAGATATTGCCATGTAAAAATGAATTTGCTTCTAAAAAATGGCTGGCGTCATCGGCGTTTTGATTGATAGTTGCAAATAACCGGCTAAACAGGAGAAACAGCACAAAAAACAGCGCTACATACACCGCCGCATAAAGAATAGTTTGCCGATATGTTTTCTCCGTCTTCTGTGGCGCCGGAGTCTTTTTCATCTTTGCCGTCACTGTTTGCACAGCGTCTGTATCTATATCAAAATGTACCGACATAGTATTCACTTCATTTTATTTTAACAATTTGCCGCATTCGTGTTGTTTCAAGACCTTCATCATACATCATGCTGTCGCGGAAATAACCAATTGCCTTGTCGGTTGGGCCATCATACATTAAATGGCCTTCATTCAGCCAAATAGTTCGCGGACACAGCAATTTTATTTTATCTAATCCATGGGTAACAAAAAGCACAGTAACGCCGTTATCGCGAAATTCGCTCATTCTGTTTAAACATTTTGTTTGAAAATTTTCATCACCAACAGCTAAAACTTCATCGATAATTAAAATTTCAGGATCGACGGAAGCGGCAATAGAAAAACCTAAACGCGCAACCATACCGGATGAATAAGTGCGGATCGGGGAGTCTATAAAATTGCCAAGCTCTGAAAAATCTACAATTTGATCAAATTTTTTAAGCATTTGTGTTTCAGAAAAGCCAAGCATAGCGCCGTTTAAAAGGATATTTTCGCGGCCGGTCAGTTCCGGGTGAAATCCTGCGCCTAATTCAATCATGGGGGAAATTTTGCCGCGCACCACCACGCGCCCTTTAGTAGGAGACTGCACTTGCGAGATAATTTTCAGCAGCGTGCTTTTGCCGGCGCCATTTCGGCCAATTAACGCTACGGCTTCACCAACCTTTATTTGCACACTCACCCCGCGCAGAGCATAAAAATCACTATACGATATTTTCCTTCCGGTTACGCGGCGTATGGCGACCTCTTTCAGCGAATTAATGCGTTCGCTTGGCATATGGTAACACACCGAAACATTTTGTACTAATATTGACGTATTCGCGCTGTTTGTATTCACACTATTATTATTATTTGAATATTGAATTTGGTCATTAAAATTGGTACGCAAAGTTTTTCTCCATTCTGGTAAATATCAGCCAGCCAAGAATAAACGTTCCGAATGAAAAAACAAAATCAAAAAAGATTTCTCTATGGCCAGGCAAAGCCCCATTTAATAATATTGCTCGAAAGGTGTCGATTAATAAATACAATGGGTTGTATAATTCAATCGCCTTCAGCTGTGGTGATAAAATACTATATGGATAAAACAAAGGAGTCGCCATATTTAACAAAGCTACTAACACATTATATATTTCAAACGTGTCGCGAAAATATACCATTAAAGCAGAAACAATCAACCCCATGCCTGCCGCAAATATCGTCATTTCAGTAATCGGTATTACTGATAATACCCAGCCAACCTTAGGATAAATGTGGTCAATGCCTATGGTAATGATAACGAGCGGAACAAGAGCATAAAACATGTTTACCAGCGCGCTGCCTATCGACGAAAACACGAAAACGCTTGGAGGAATATAGATGCGGCTTAATATTGTACCATTCCCGGTTAAGTTAGACATAGCCGCAACTGTTCCTTGCGCAAACAAATTGAACATCAGCAGACCGGAAAGCGCATATGTGGGAAAATGGACGATGTTAACCTTTAAAATTTGTGAAAATACATACACCGTTATTAACATGGTGAGCAATGGATTCAACATAACCCATATAAAGCCCAAGGCAGATCGTTTATATCGGACCTTCAGATCGCGCGAGACCAAATTTTGTATAAGAAAGCGATATTTTAAAACTTGTTTAATTTCGTATATCGCCTTATTTTTAGTTTTCTCGGTATCATAAACAGTTTGACTGGTAATATTTGCCATGATGCTTCTTTCTTTCCAAATCAATAATTTTGCTACTGTCCCTGGAATGTGAGCATAATTTTTATAGTTTTTGCCATGATAAGCAAATCCAACAGAAGCGATTGATGCCGAATATAATACAAATCATATTGCAGTTTCATCATAGAATCATCAATGCTGCTTCCATAGCGATAGCGGATCTGCGCCCAGCCGGTTAAACCGGGTTTTACAACGTGCCGCGCCTCGTAAAAGGGAATCTCTCCGGAAAGTATTTCTACAAACTCCGGCCGTTCCGGCCGAGGGCCAACAATACTCATGTCGCCGCGCAGCACATTCAGTAACTGCGGAATTTCATCTATTCGGCTTTTGCGCAAAAATCTGCCTAATCGTGTTACCCGTGGGTCATCCGTAGAGGCCCAAAGCGGTCCGCTTTTGCGCTCGGCGTTATCAACCATCGTGCGAAATTTTATAACGGTAAACGGCTTGCTTCCACGACCGGTCCTTTTTTGAAAAAACAACACCGGCCCCGCCGAATCTATTTTAACCGCAAGCGCGATAATTGGAAATATTGGCGCAAAAAGTACCAAACCAATCACAGACAAAATTATATCAAAAATGCGTTTTATAAATAGATTAAATTTAATTTGAATTGAATGTGTATCTAAAGGAAGTATCAGTGACCACAAGTTTTCTCCAACATGATCGACCGGGACCCTTCCCGTCACATCCTCATACAAATTAGGCATTGGAGCAATTATTATGCCTTGTTGATAACATTGAATCAATCCATGGAAAATATCGGTCGGAATCTCGTTAATATACGCCATTATCAACTCCGATGCGCTGTGCTTCCGCGCCAGTTCGGGCAGTTCTGCGCCAAACCCCAGTATATCGGCGTACATCGGCAAAGACAGCGGATCCTCACTGCTCATCACGCAGCCAACCACCTCATAGTCTTTTGCCGCCTCTTCGCGCAGCGCCTTCCAAATAGACGCCGCGGCAGGACCGGAGCCAACAATGATAACTTTTCTGCGGGTATCGGTATAATTTGCTGTGCCAATGCGCGCAAGCCTGCTAACTCCGGAGCCAAAAGCAGCTAACGCCAGAAAAACCAATATAAATAAACGGGGCAGCAATTTTTCCGGTATAAAAAAATATAACGACTGATAAACCAGCAGTAATTCAAAAACGCTCCAACTAAGGGATTTCGCGCTTAATCGTATATGCGCAGCCGTGCGTAACTCGTAGTAATCATTCATTGAGGAAAGGGCCAGCCAAAGAATCGGCAGATAAAAAAACCAATGCCAGCGATTTTCTACAAATTGCAAAGAAAATATACCAAATGCAAAATATGACCAAATAAGCAAACCTGAAAATGTTGCCAGCACTATTACCAAAACATCACTGAGTATCAGCATGCGTTTTCTGTCTACAATGCGAAAATGGAGTATTTTGGAGGAATTTCCTTGTTTCCGATACATCCATTGAGGGTGAACAGCGGCCTCTGATTTATTTGCCATGATTACACCAATCCTTATAGGGACATTATACTGCATAAAGGTGTGATTTAAAAATATCTAATACCGTTTGAGCTATATTATCTTGCGCAATACGAACCGCCTCATTGTCAATTCTTGATATATCAAATTTGTGTTTATCTGTCAATTGGCTGCGCCAAAATGGTTAGTTTCATCTTATCGTTATGAAGTTCTTCACAAAATATCCATTTTTATAATATAAACACAAATATTATTGACTTTATTAATTTTATCTGTTAAAATGTTAATTATCGTGAATCAAAATTAATCGTATAAGGAACTTTATATGTCGCAAGCTCAAGCGAAACCACGTTCAAATATCTTTATCAATCGCAGTTTCACCCTTTTGCTGGCGGGTGATGTTATTTCACTCATTGGTGACGCTTTTTTGTTTGTCACCGTCGGTTTATGGGTAGCCTACGCATTATTAAAGGGGCAATCGTTGGGTCCTCTTTTAATCAGTGGCATTACCGTTATGATTATTCTTCCGCGCATCTTTATTCGTCCGCTTGCCGGTGTTTTTGTCGATCGCTGGAATACGCGCCGAACCATGCTGATTACAGATTCTGCCAGAACCGTTCTTATTTTAGCTCTTGCAGTTCTTGCAGCGCTTCCAGTTTCATTCTTTGGCTCTCACAACAAATATTTATTTGTGATCTTCATCGGGTTATTTGTCGCATCATTCTTGGAAAGCTTATTCGGCCAGTTTTTTTATCCGTCACGTACTTCGATAATGAAAGATATTATTCCGGAAGATCAGCTACAAGGCGCATACAGTTTGCTGCAGCTTTCTAACGCAGCGGCGATGATAGTTGGGCCGCCACTCGGTGCGCTGCTGTATAATATTGGACCGCAATTCGCGTTCGGCGCAGACGCTGCTACTTTCTTGCTTTCGTTTCTGTTCATTTTGCTTATCCGAAACATTGCGCCGCGCCATAGTACAAATACTTCGCAAACAGAAACAATATCGCAGTCATTCTTCAGCGGTTTAAAATATTTTATGAGCAATTCTATCTTAGTATCGCTGTTGATTGTTTTGTCTATTGCCGCATTAGGTGGAGATATGATCAATGGGCTGCTGGTGTTTTTTAACCGAGACAACCTTCACGCCACACCGCAATTTTATGGGTATTTGCTTATCACAGCCGGAATCGGCGGCATTGCCGGTGCAATTGCATCATCTGCAGTCAGCAAAAAATTCAGTGAGAAAAATATACTCGTTTGGTCGCTTATTATCAGCGGCGTAATGATTCTATTTTTCGCTGGAAGCTCTTCAAAATATGTTGTGCTGGCGGTTATCTTTTTCGCCGTATTTTTCATGACATTTTTTAATGTCTCAGCTAATGTTGTGATAATGAAAGTCATTGAAAAAGATTTTATCGGCAGAGCAACCTCTATTATGAATCCTTTTATTTCCATTGCCGGACTTATCGCGTCATCATTAGCTGGTTTTCTGGCCAGTATTGTTTTCTATGGCGCACATTTTTCCTTTGCTTATATGGTCATCAATAATATTAGTTTGGTATTCGCCATTTCAGGATTCATGTTTGTTTTATCCGGCGCCTATACCTTTTTTATGCTGCAACTTCCCGCGCCAAATTCTGCGGCGCCAGAAATTAATTCACCAATTGCTGAAGCTGATTTAGCGTAACACAAACATCATTTCATGCCGCTTGTATATTTTCAATGCGGCATGATCAAAAGAAAGGAACTTGTTCATGTCTCACTCATTTCTCGATTTTATTGCCGATATTTTCGGCGGAAACACAAACTACGGCCCACTGATAACCGAACAGCGCGAAATCAGCGGCATTGACGAAGTAGAACTGCGCTGCTTTGGAGTTTTGGAAATTCAGCAGGGCAGTGAGCCATCGCTAGTTATTGAGGCCCAAGAAGATATTATGCCGAATGTAATTACGGAAGTAATCGATCATCGGCTTATTTTACGGCTGGATAAATCAATAAATCACATGTTTTCCATTTTTACCCAAGCGCCGGGGCTGATTTTTCATATTGTAACAAATAATCTTCACGAATTAAAAATCAGCGGATCAGGGGATGCATTGCTGGGAGATTTTACAACCGATCATCTTGCAATCGCCGTTACCGGGTCCGGTAATGTTACCGCTGAAACTATTACAACGCAATCACTGCTGATTGCAGTATCCGGCTCCGGTGATATTTCTGCGAAACACTGCACAACTAATACCGCCGAAATTTCTGTGCATGGCTCGGGAGATATTAAAATCACTTCGCTGGAATCCACAGAAGCAACCACTGTGCAAATTGTTGCCTCGGGAGATATCCGCATTCAAGATCTGCATACAAACGATTTGGCCGCGATGATTCAAGGCTCCGGTGATATACGCTTTTCCGGAACGGCGCAAAAACAGCATATTCGCATTCGAGGCTCGGGAGATTTCCGCGCCGGTGATTTGGAGTGCGGCGATACAATTGTTTCCATTGTCGGATCCGGAGACGCTTATGTGCTGGCGCATAACTCATTAAACGCGCAAATAACCGGCTCCGGCGATATTTACTGCGATGAAACTCCGGCAGAGTTTACCAAAAAGGTTGTTGGCTCCGGCAGCGTACATTTACCCTAATCGGCGCGCAGAACAACGTTATAATTGGGGCAGATGCATTTTTGGATCAGTTGAATGCAACTGCCCACTCAAAGTCCTTTAGTGAAAAAACGCAAAAGGATGTTTTTTTATGGCAGCGTCTTCATGAATGGCCTATACGGAACGGCCTCCGGCAATAAAATATGATATAGTGTAGATCAAAAGATAGATTAACTGTGAGTTCTTCTGATATGTTTATAAAACGCGCCGGAATAGGTTTATTAAGCGGATGTATTGGGTTAATTCCACTGCTGGCTATTTTTATCGGTGAATATGCGTTTAACTTTACGCCATCTACAATGACCACATTGCTGAGTGTACTGCTAAGCGTTGGTGTCGCCGGTTTCTTTTCCGGATGGCTTGCCGGGCGAATGCCGCGGCGCAGACGTGAATTAAAAGTTGGTATCGGAGCTTCGGCAGGGTTTCCCGCCGCATTACTTATTGGCGCTTTTTTGGAAACGGTTTTCCTCATGCGCTATTATTCCACCGCTCCCCAATTTAGAAAATTACTGTATGCGGCGTATCCTGCGCAAATAACGTTTTCTATCATTTTTTTGGCGTCAATCATCATATTGCTGGCAATGCTTACCGCCAAAATCACCGCGTTTCCGCTGCCGCCACCGCGGCGCAAAGGTGAAACCACCGGGTATATTCCGGCTATCAGGCAGGAACAGCCATCCCAAAAACAGCGGCCAAAACAGTTTCAAGATCATTATTCTCAAAATTAATAAAGGAATGCTTTATGAATTATTCGGATGAACTTACCCGGCAATTGGCCAAACAACCGGGTGTTATTGCGCTGGTCGGCTTTTCACCGCGGCCTGGACGCGCCAGCAATGATGTAGCGCAATATCTGATTCAAGCAGGATTGCAAGTTTATTTGGTGAACCCAATGTATGCCGGAACAGAATCTTTAGGGCAAAAAGTCCTAAAGGGGCTTGAAGATATCCCCGAACATATCCACATTGTGGATATCTTTCGAAAATCAGAGGATATTGGCCCGATTATTGACCAGGCAATCAGCGTGAAGGTTGATTATATCTGGCTTCAGTTGGATATCAGCAACCCCGATGAAGAAAAAAAGGCAATTCAGGCAGGACTGGGTGTTGTGAAGAATCGTTGCCTGAAAGTTGAACATATGCGTGTTCAGTATGGTGGATAATTTGAAAAAAATTGTGGAAAAATCTCAAAAAAATCAATCATCTTCCGAACAAGAAGAACGATTAAATAAATTTTTGGCGCGCGCAGGTGTCGCTTCGCGCCGAGCTGCGGAAGTGTTTATCGCCGAACAGCGGGTAAGTGTAAATGGCGTTACCGCTACAACTCCCGGAACCAAAATATTTCCTCAAAAAGATGTTGTGAAACTAGACGGCAAAATTATTCGAACTGAAAAACAACACATCACCGCGGCGCTGTATAAACCTGCCGGTGTCGTTTCTACTACCACTGATCCTCAGGGGCGCAAAACCGTTATTTCGCTTCTGCCGCACACATTGCGCGCATTGCGGCTCTATCCCGTTGGCAGGCTCGATCTCGATTCCGAGGGACTTATTCTGTTAACAAATGATGGCGATCTCGCGCTGCAGCTGACACACCCCCGCTATGAAGCTGAAAAAGAATATCATGCGCTGATTTCTCCGCCACTTTCCGATGAAGCGCTGCTGACCCTGCAAAACGGCATTTTTATTGAAGGGGATCATCCGGGAAAAACGTTGCCGGCAACCGTAAAACGCCTGCGAGGCTTCAAGTATATAAAACCGGACGATCAACATGAATGGATATCGGTAGCTATTCGCGAAGGGAAGAAGCGGCAAGTACGGTTAATGGTCTCCGCCGCCGGCTCCGATGTAAAAAAATTAATTCGTGTGCGCATCGGCAAATTGTGGCTGGAAACGTTAGCTTTAAAACCCGGTGATGTTAAATCACTTTCTACCAATGAAATTGCCTTAACACTTATTCACGAAGATGCTCCGCCACGCAAAGAAATGCCGAAGAAAAAATAAGTTTGCCAAATTTCCTGCTTTATTGATAAAATAAATGTTCTATGTTATAATTAGAACAAATATTTTATTTCTTTCGCGATACTTGCGCAAAGTTTTAGCTGCATGTGGCAAAAATTCATGCTTGTAGTGACTGTTTTATCCATACAGGCCATCCGCATTCGGGTAAATATATATAAAAAGCGCAGTTGGTGAAAGCATACATATTATTTCATTGATTGAAATCTGCCAATGTATTTGCGCCATACCATCTTGTATATTTATATTCTTGTTTATGCTATACTTTCAAACAAGAGCATGTATGTGCGTATGGTTCAATGCGCATATGCGGCCATTTAATCGCAATTGCAGTGAAGGAGGCATACTTAAAATGTCTTACCCAAAACCATATGATAATGTTCCGTTCAATCCCGATGAGGAAATTACAGACGAAGAAGCAGATATGGAAATAGACATCCCCGTTACAGAACAGGAAAAGCCAAAGCCTGCGCCGGTAATAGCCAGCGCGGCCCCGGTACCGCAGGAAGAAGAAGATATAACGCCCTCTGTTCGCAAAGCAACATTGAAGGCGCTGGATATTATGAAAGAAATGCGCGGACAGTAACATCTGTTGTTTTTTTGCGTATATTTGCTATGGTTTTGATAAAGAGCATATTCTCAGAAAATTATAGACAACACAAACTGTTTGCAGCGATCTGCATGAATAATCTGTATATAAAATCTGCAGAACAATCCAAGCAACTATACGCAAGATTCTGCTCAAAATGTCAAATCGGCGCGTTAAAAAGTAATTGCAATATGCAGATTTGCTATATTCCTGCATTCAGCAATGTGTTGTAAAAGGAAGTTTATTTTGGCGGCAACATCTAACATCCGGTTACAAACCATAGCGGCGTCTGTTATTCTTGCGGCGCTTTTATGCGCATCTTGCAGCAGCCCCGGCAACACCACTGTTTCATCCGGCGCATCAATATGCCAAGCTCCACCAAATGGCAACGGCCCATTCACATATGTAGCTATCGGCGCATCAGACGCTGTGGGGTTTGGCGCACAATGCATGAATTCACAGGGATATGTTCCTTTGCTATTTATGAAAATGCCTAAAGGAACCCGTCTCATTAATTTAGGGATATTTGGTGAAACAGTTGGCGGCGCTCTTTCCGCCGAACTTCCGGAGGCAATACAAGCTCACCCAAATATCATAACAATATGGCTGGCGGCAAATGATTTACGCAGTTTTGAAAAATCGGGAACGCCAACTCTGGCGCAATATACACAGCAGCTTAACACACTGCTGCAATCACTACGGCAGCAAACAAACGCAAACGTGTTTGTAGCTAATTTACCTCAGCTTACCTATCTTCCTGCGTTTCAACATGACACAACTCCGTTAGCGGTTGTACAGCAGCAAAATATTTCATGGAACAATGCCATTGCCGCGGTTGTACAGCAAAATAACGATCATCTTGTGAATTTATATGCGCTGGATTTGGCTAATCACCAAAATTATATTTTCTCTGATGGTTTCCATCCCTCAACACTAGGTTATCAGGCGCTGGCAAATCTTTTTTGGGCGGTCATTACCGCTTCCGGTGGGGTACAATCTTTTAAATAAACTAAAGCAAAGATCCGCCATGCGCCGTCATTAATGAACTTTCACTTTGAAATAGGGACAAGATATATTTCGTAAAGAGGGATACGCAAGGGGCATCCGCCCCTTACGCGGGGATTGGGGTGTCCCCAAAATCTCTTTTATTTTATTTTCCGATGGGAAATATTGGTAGCCGGGCAGCAAGGGCGACCGCAAGGGTCGCCCCTACCGGATTGCATGGCCTCATGTGTACCGCGCGGTAGTTGTGTTTTATGATTAATCACCGCGCCAACCACCAGGGATACGTAAGGGGCGGTAGCCCCTTGCGCGGGGTTTGGGGTGTCCCCAAAAATCTCTTTTATAAACACCCGCCGCACGGTACACATGGGGATTCGTAAGGGGCAGCAGCCCCTTGCG
>JAJYBV010000046.1 GCA_021778805.1 Chloroflexota bacterium
CCTGAGGCAATGCAATCCGGTAGGGGCGACCCTTGCGGTCGCCCTTGCTGCCCGGCTACCAATATTTCCCATCGGAAAATAAAATAAAAAGAGATTTTGGGGACACCCCAATCCCCGCGCAAGGGGCATCCGCCCCTTACGTATCCCTCTTTAATTGTTAAAGATCATCATCGTGTGGTGTTCGTTTTGTGGCAGCCCAACCACCTACACCGCTCCGAAACACAAGCGCCGCCACATAGCGTTTGTTTTAGAGCATACGCTGCGCGGTCACACCTAAGGCAATGCAATCCGGTAGAGGCGACCCTTGCGGTCGCCCTTGCTGCTCGGCTACCAATATTTCCCATCGAAAAAATATAATAAAGAGATTTTGGGGACACCCCAATCCCCGCGCAAGGGGCATCCGCCCCTTACGTATCCCCATGTGTACCGTGCGGTGGTTGTTTATAAAAGAGATTTTGGGGACACCCCAAACCCCGCGTAAGGGGCTTCCGCCCCTTACGTATCCCCAAGTATTTGCGGCGGCTGTGGCGTTTGTGCTTCACTGTTGGCAAATTCGTACCACCAAGATTGAGCTTGCTGAAGATATTCCAGAAGTTTTGAGGAATCTTCTTGCTCCAGCATGGCAGAAAATTGGTGCAATTGCTGCTCATATGCTTCAAGCGCGCTGATCATTTCTTGCTTATTGGTGTAAAAAATATCGGCCCACATACTAGGATTATCGGCCGATTTTTCTGCGCTGGTTCGGAAACCTCCGGCAATGTAGTCCTTTATATTCGAAATTGAGCTATATCCGGCAGTGTTCATAAGCAATATAGCGGCGGCGTGCGGCAAATGGCTCATCATTGCGGCGGCGCGATCGTGTTCCTGCGCGTTCACTATTTTGGGGACAGCTCCAATTTTGATAATAACATTTTGGAGCCACTTTAATGAATGTTTTGTTGCGCGCGCAGTGGGTATAAGGAAAAAAATTCTGCCATTAAAAAGCTCGGCGCAGGGTTCAGTGACTCCTGCTGTTGCCATGCCTGTCATTGGATGCCCGCCAATTGCTTGGATATGTTCCGGCAGCCGATCCATCTCTGCGACTATCTCGCGTTTAGTGCTTCCAACATCCATGATGATTGCTCCGGCTGCAATATTGGGCGCCAATTGCTGAAGATATTTGGGAATCGCGCGCGCAGGCACTGCCAGCACGATAAAATCTGCCGCAGCTGCCGCGATTTCGGGATTATCTGCGGCGCAGTCGATATAACCTGCATTCAACGCATGGCGCAAATGGTCTTTATTTGTGTCGAATCCGCAGATTGCGCCGCAGATTCCGGCTTTTCGCAGCGCCAGCGCAAATGAAGCGCCGATAATTCCAAGCCCGATAATTAGTGTGTGTTTATGTGTTCTTTTCATCATTCATTTGCCTGCTTAATAAATTTGTTTGCGGAAGTTTTCCCAAAAACAGCGCGGCTGCAACAGCCCAGGATTCGTAAGGAGCGGCGCCTGCCCTTTGCGCGGGGTTTGGGGCGCCTCCCAAATACTTTTATATACAAATGAAACACTGCACGGTACACCTGCGGCCATGCAATCCGATAGGGGCGACCCTTGCGGTTGCCCTTGCTGAACGGCTAACAGAGCCGCGCCGTATCTTTTGCGTTCTGTGTATCTTGGTCTCCTCTTTACAAATTTTGTCAATACCCTCTGAGTAGTTACCGAATATTATAGTGAATGGTACTAATATATTATGGAATGTTTCATAAAAACATGATATAATTTCTTCAACTTTAGGTAATGGCGTTAGTTCTATTTTAATCTTTTGGTTCATCCTGGTAATGAGTGTAATGCGGAAAGGAATTTCAAGTTGATGAATGCCAGAAAATCTAATGGCGCGCGGAATCCAAACAGCGCTTATCCCATTATTCCCAAATCCATTACATTGCCGGCCATTCCATCGGATGTTTTTGAGCGTCGCAACAAAGGCGCCGGCAGTGAAACGCAAGTTGCCTCGGCTCCGCCAGCAGATACCGCTTGGGATGATGACAAAAATTATATGCGCACTTCCGGAGTTTATTATCCCCAATCGCAGCCAAACATAGCAGATTTAGAAAGCATGCCGCTGCCCTATATACCGCGGTCAACACCGGTTCGGATAAAAACGCCGGCCGCCAGATCCTTGCTGTGGCAGATTGCCTTATTGGTTACTTTGATTAGCGCAGTTATTGCATCGGTACGATTTGTATATGATCCCTTAGGATTATTTCATCAAACATTTCAATCATCCGTGGCTACATACACATATACATCAATTGCAAGCCGCGTGCCTACTTTTATTCAAATTGATCCAACAATTGGATATACTTCCCGGCAGCAGTACGATCTTTATTCAGGCGCTGATTGCAGCGCGGCGGCAACCTCGGAAGTGCTAACCGCATGGGGAGATAAAACCGGCAATATCGGGCATGTTATTGAAGATATGGGAGCCGGATTATCACCATCCGGTGGATTAATCAATGTGGCAGCGTTTCAGCAAGTAGGGCAGCAAGAAGGTTTTTCAACGATAGTAACCGATAATATTGATATAAATCAATTGCGGAAAATTGTTACAACGTATGAAATACCGGTGATTGTTGGCGTGCGAGATGTGAGTGGCGGATATTATTCTTATTTTTCACCGGGTCATTTTTTAGTGGTAACCGGTGCAGATTCAAACGGGTTTATGATAGTAGATTCTTCGACTTATTTTGTGCATTATTTACCGACTGCAACCTTTTTATCCCTTTGGGCGTCTCCTAAAGCAGTTATATTTACTCCTGCTTCACTGAAATTTTCAATGCCGCAAGGATAGATAGTGATCGCCAAATTATGAAAATGGGACAGTTATGACACAAACGCTGCTTTTTGCAACATCAAACGCAGATAAAATTAAAGAAATGCGTGGATTGTTAAGCGAAATACCTTATTTAATAGTTACTCCGGCGGAAATTGGGCTGGATATAGAGGTTGAAGAGCCGTTTACAACCTTTGCCGAAAACGCCGCTCATAAAGCTTCAGTTTATGCCGCCGCCGCGCATATGCCCGCATTTGCAGATGATTCTGGGTTGATTATCGACGCCATGCCGGATGAACTGGGTGTCTATTCTGCGCGTTATTGTGGATATACAACGCCATATAATGTGCGATTTCAGAAAATAGCGGAAAAGCTGGCGGCAATTCCTGCTGAAAAGCGAACCGCCAGGTATTGGTGCGCTTTGGCTATGCATGTTCCGCAAACCGGCAAAGTTTATATTACTGAGGGTAGCATCGAAGGGAAAATACTGTTGGAACCACGCGGCAACAATGGATTTGGTTATGATCCGATTTTTTATACTCCGGAATATCATGCAACAATGGCTGAATTAGCGCCGGAAATAAAAGCGCAGATCAGTCATCGCCGAATAGCTGCGTATAAATTGGCAGAGATTCTACAAGAACCGGGAATTTTGGGGTAGATTGTATACTATCTTTAATGTGTAAAAAATTTTTTGCAAGAATCTGCTGCAATCTATTATTCAAGCGGCAAATTCGGTTGATTTAGCGGATCTGCCGCGGTTATAGACCTGAGCATATGTACGAATAAAGCAAAAGGTAGCATGAATGCTGATGGGGTCGGTGGTGTACCTTCCGATTCCGCTTATTCATTATCTTAGGTTTAGGTCTCTCATGCTGCATGAAGGTAAATTGCTCACAAAAAATAGCGTAAATGAATTTTTAGCGCATTTTCTATTGTATTTGGGTTAAAAAGTGTATTATGTTCAGAATTAAACATATCTGATTTGAAAGAAGGCAGCAAAATGTATGTTACATTTTTAGGCACCGGAGCTGCTTTGCCGAGTTTAGATAGGGCAAACACTTCCTTGCTGATTGAAAACGAACACAAAAATAAAACAATTCTTATCGATTGCGGCGGAGATCCTTATCGCAATATATTGCGCGCCGGTAAAACCGCCGAAAGTATTGACGCGGTATTTATCACTCATGCGCATATCGATCATATCGGCGGATTACCTTCACTGATTGAAAGCCTGCGGCTGGGCGGTCGTACTGATGCTTTGCCAATTTACGCAATAGCGCCGGTTACCGAAATTATTCATAAACTGTTAGATGTTTATTCTTTTGAAATTATTCGGGAAACATGGTCTTACCCCATTGATATTCATACCATTCAACCCGGTGAACCATTTCAAATGGCTGGTTTTGCCACAACTGCGCACCTAACCCTGCATAGTGTTCCCTGCGCCGGAATACGATTAAACAGCCCCGAAGAACCTGCGGCTATTCTTGGATATACCAGTGACACTAAGTATACCAATTCTTTAAAAGATATTGCCGCTAACGCTTCTTGTTTTATTACTGAAGCGACATATATTCAAGGAAATGAAGAGATGGCAGATAAGGTGGGACACTTTACAGCTCAGCAAGCAGCAAAAACTGCGCAAGATAACCATGTTAAATCATTGGGATTGGTGCATTTATCTGCGCCGCACGCGGATGAAGCATTAGCGCGCGCCGTTGCGGCAAAAGAATATTCCGGAAAAATTATTATTCCACGAGATGGCTCGACCATTCATTTTACTGAATCTTTAGACGCAACGGTGGAAAATGGTTTGGCGCATCCGGTAGCGCTGCAAAAATAATTCACCTAATCAAACGCTTGGCGCTGTGCGTTCGGTTCCGCATCCCAAGCTGAGGTCTGCGATAAAGCGGGTCCATTCACTGAAGAAAGCTTGCGCTTCAGCGATCGGCCGCCGTTGCAGCGCAAAATATCCCTCTAATGGCACATCGCCGCCGATACCTGCGCTGACTGATTTAATTGCTTTTTTGTCTGCGCCGCTCATAACCAATAGCGGTATACCTGTGTACCGCTCTGATTGTATATGTGTATGGCAGCGGCGCGGCAATGTGATGATATATGTTTCTGCTGCGCATACACAAAGATCGTACACTCCACGCTCATCCGGATCCATACCGGAGGGCAGATCGATTGCAATTGTATTATGCGGGTAGCGCTGCAGCGCAAAAATAGCCGAGGCCACGGCGCCATATGGCTCTCGTATCGAACCGTTGCCCAACAGAGCATCGAAAAGATATTGGTACTGCGCAAGATCACTTTTGGCGGGGACATGAGTAAAAATATGTACGCCGGATTGTTCCAGATGGTGTAAAATAGTTTCTTCGGCTGCTGTAAGCTTCTGTTTGCGGTTCAATAAATAGATATCTATGGGCAATAATTTTTGTGCGGCGCATTGCGCCAGCGCAATTCCCACTAAACCAGTGCCTCCCGGGCCGCATAAAATTGCGGCAGATTGAAAAGCGCCATGCCGATCCAGAAAGAATTGTAAGATGTTTTGCGCGGCAATTTCGCACAGCGCATAGAATGATGGCGCACGCTGCAAAGCGGAATGCAGGATAGATTTCATTTGGGAACTGGTAACACTGGAAATGATGCAATTTTCATCGGAGTATTGGCCTTTTTTTAATTTTAAAGCGGCACCAATTTCCGATGTAGTGGCGTGAATCGCGCCTAGCGCCAGCGCAATTTCAGCAGAATTTTTAAATAAATCGAAATGTTCGCGGTAAGATCCTGCGTCTTGAATCCAGCAATCATGAGCGCCAATTTTGCGCGCCATCTGTAACAGTTCTATGGAACCGGCAGAACAGGGCAATGAAGAAATGGCGTGCCAAACCGGGTACCCTTTTTGAATACCTAAAACGGGCAAATTATAGGGAGTTTCCGTTTCATGAAGCAGAATCATTGAATAAATCCTCTATTATCACGTGAATACATAAAAATACCGGAGCGATTCATTATATCGCCCCGGTAACAACCGCATAAGCAGAATCTCTGCCGGCCAACAAGATATCAGCCGTAGACAGCGGTTACAGATATTACTGTCGCTCACCCATAGAAGATAATTCGGCGCAGCGAGAGAAAACATTGCTTATACGGTTGAAACGTTCACTCACGAAACACCACCTCCTTTCAATATTTAAACTATACCATATATTTGCTAAAAATACAACCGGAAGCGGCATGAATATTTTTAGAACGGCAAACCTTTAACCCCCTGCATGCCGCGCAGCGCGGCAATTTCACCGGCGTGCCCGGTAGTATGCAGCATAAACCGGGAAATAACAGCGGCGACACTCATTTCTTGCTTAAAAAGCAGAACGGTTTTTTGCAGCTCTTCATCCGTAATATTCGTACAATATTGTGCGGTTGCGGCCTGAACTTCTGCGTAATATTCCAGCGCCTTCGCAAGGCTAAGCTGTGTGGTGACTGCGGCGTCCCATCCGCGGCCTCTTCCGGGAGTATTAGTTAAGCCCAGTTTTTCATCCCAGTGTTCACTCTCAAAAATTCGGGATTTATTTTGTAAAATGGTTTGGATAAAATAATCCTCTGCGCCCCAAGCGTGCATTGCAATGGCGCGAATTGGGTTGGCGGCAGTGCCGGGAACCCAGTTAAATTGCTCTTCTGTCATATTTTGCAGCGACGCAGTAAATAATCCGCGCATTTCTTGCAGCTCGAGGTTAATAAATTCTTTGGCGTCCATAGTATGTTGTCACTTTCATAATTTTTCTTTACGGATCTTTAGGTAGAAGCAATAATTTCACAAACATCCGTAAGTTGCATGATGGTCTTTAACATTTTCATCAGGATGAAGACCAACAGAGCGGAGTACATTGAGTATCCCATAGTGCCTGTTGTTGAACATAGGCCGCGCGGCATATATGAGGCAATGCAATCCGGTAGGGGCGACCCTTGCGGTCGCCCTTGCTTCCCGGCTACCACTATTGCGTTGGGAATATTGGTTAAAAAAATATTTTGGGGACACCCCAAACCCCGCGCAAGGGGCATCCGCCCCTTACGAATCCTTGGTTATGCTGGTATATCTCATTCTTGCGCAGAAATGTTCTTCAGAAACAAGTATTGCCGCTATTCAGTATCAGATTTTTCGGAAGGGAAACGCGCTTCCAGAATGGTGACACGCTCACGCAGTTTGCGGTTATCTTCACGAAGTTCTTCAACATCTTTGCGCAGCTTTTTGCTTTCCGCTTCGGTTTTATTGCCGGAACGAATAGCTAATACAGCTTGGCGCATGTATCTTCGCGGCCGCGTTTCCAATTCGCGCGCTATGCGGTTTTCCAGCGCGGAAATTGTTGCGGGATCGTTCAGTTGCAGCAGGGCAAGGGCAGCAAATGTACGCGCGCGCACCCAAGGGTCATCCAGCGCCATTACAAGCGCTTCGCGAATGGCGATATGAGCAGAGCTATCCGATGGAATTTTGCCTTCAGCCAACAATGAACGCAGCGCCATAGCAGCGCCGTCGCGTTTCAGCATTGGTTTGGCGGAATCGGATAAAATTGCTGTTAACACGTTGGCAGCTTCGGGTGTTCCCAATTTAGCCAACCCAGCCATAGCGCCCTTGCTGACGATTTCCTGCCAGCCGGATTTACCGGTTTGCTCGGAAAGAACAGCTTGCGCTTCCGGAACACGGGTTTTTCCTAAGCTAATTGCCGCTTCCGCTTCAACTTGGTAGCTTGATGCGCCATGTTGCACAATATTTAACAGGGCTTCGGCAGCCATTTTTGCTTCGTTTGCCCGTTCCGGCGCTTTAAATGCCCCCAGCGCCGCTACGATGCTGCGCAGTGCTTTGGGGTGTTTTTCAGATTTTACCGCGGCTAGCAAAGCGTTTAACGCTGCTTGCGACGTTATTTTACCTAAACTGCCGGCGCACGCGCTGCGTACTGCCCAAAAATCATCTTTTTGCAGCGCTTCACTTAACGCCGCTACGGTTTCACTATCATCGAACTTTGCCAGCGCTTCGGCTGCTTCAAGCCTGCCCATGGGGTCGGGGTCTTGCCGCAATTGCCAGCGAAGCATAGTAATCGGGCGTTCAAAAGCTACCGTTTTTAATATCCACCCATAGGGATCGATACGAACTGCTGCCGGACGTTTTTCCAAAGGAAACACAAAGGTTTCAGCTGTTTGTGAAATGGTGATTTGCTGGATTTTCGTTTCCGTTTTTCCTTTATGGTCGAACGTAAACGCAATATCTATAGGAGTTTGGAACAACAGAGTTAACGTGTCGGTTTTCTGTGTTTGTTTGATGGTAACTTTTGCCAGTTTTGCGTCATTATCCCATGCGTAAGAAACATCCAACTCTGGATGCCCGCCGTGGTATACCCACTGATTAAAAAATTGCCCTAAACTTTTGCCGGATGATTCCTCAAATGCGCGTTCAAGGTCTGCCGTTATTACTTCGCGGCCGCGATTTTTCTCAGCGTAATACTGAATGGCGCGCCAAAACGCCGCTTCTCCGGTAATATAGCGCAGCATATGCAGCACGCACGAACCTTTTTCGTATAAATGGCGGTCAAAAAGTTCCTGCCCGTCGCGTTCGTACACATTGTATACAATCGGCCGCCGATACGTGCTGTCTTCATCAAGGTAGAAGCGCTGGTTGGCCTTCATGCCCAGCCGAAAATCTAATTCTCCGGCGGCAGGATCGGCTTGTTTCCATGTTTCCTCAAAATATGTAGCAAAACTTTCATTCAGCCATGCATGAGACCAATCGCGGCATGTTAACAGATCTCCAAACCATTGGTGTACCAGTTCATGAGCAACAGTGGCTTTGCCTTCCCAGTCGATGAATGATTTTTCATCGGGCAGCAGCAGCCATGTATGTGAAGTAGCGGAGGTGTTTTCCATGGCGCCGGTAAATTCTTCCAGAATAACCTGAGCGTATTTTTCGTAGGGATAGCGAATACCGAAATGTTCTGAATAATACGCAAGCATTTTGGGCGTATCACCCATCATGCGTTTGGCGTGCTCTTCAAAACCCGGTCTAACATAATATAAAACCGGAGTTTCGCCAAATTCATCACGCAATTCAGTGAATTCACCAACGGCTAATGTGGCAATATAGGCAGGAAACGGCACTGATTCATGATAATAGTATGTTTTGGTGTGATTTTTGGTGTCGGATTCCACCTTTTCCAGCCGGCCGTTCGAAACAGCAAAAAATGTATCGGGCACATGCGCCGTTACGCTCATTGTTGCGCGGTCGTTCGGGGAATCGTGGCAGGGGAACCAATAATGCGCATATTCCGGCTGCCCTTGGGTATGCGCCTGCACTGCGCGATCCGGGTCTCCCGCGTTTGGTCCGACAAAGCTCATACCAATGCGCGGATGCGTAGCGTAGGTGATGGATAAAACGCATTCGCTGCCATATTTCAGCGGTTGATCTAAATCGATAATTAAATATTCACCGTCGTAATCAAACTGCAATTCAACGGGATTCGGACGATTATTGCCGGTAATGCGTACCGAAGAGACGGTCATTTCCGCCGCTTGCAACGTAATAGTTTGTACTTCTTCAAACAAAGCGGAAAGGGTCAATTCACATGTACCCCGCAAGGCTTTAGCAGAAAAATCTACCGTAATATCCAAAGCAATATGCCGGGTATCTACAGGCCGATCCGGAGGAAAGTGCGGAGTATCTCCGGGGAGAGCAAAATTTCGGTCGGTCATAGACGGGGCTATTTCGCCGGAATTATTCTCAGTAAAAAAACAAGGCATTTTAACCAATCTCCTTTAAGTGGTGCAGGAATGATGCCTATATGAAAACAGCCGATTGCATTATCAGCTGCCAATCATTATTAGGCTTCGCCAAACTGCTGCGCAAATGTTAGCGAATACGCAGCGCGGAAGGCGTCTTTCATCATCATACGACGGTGTATTATGGATAGCCCGTGTATGATATATATCGTACCACGAACAATGGCCGCTTTGTTATATAGCCCAATTTGCTTATCGCTTTAACGCATATTCTATGATGAAGAAAGCCGCATAATATGGTCTTTAACAATGAAAGAGGGACGAGGATACCTAACGCAGTATTCCAGGGTGGTCCGCCCCTACCGGATTGCATCGCCGCATGGGTACCGTGCGGTGTATATAACCAGGGATTCGTAAGGGGCGGAAGCCCCTTGCGCGGGGATTGGCGTGTCCCCCAAAAATTATTATTTGTAAAATATCAAAGTTTATTATATGCGGCTTAAAATATCAGGCAAATAAGCTTGAACAGCGCTGAAAGGAATAGTTATATTTATGGCAAAAAAACATCGGGCGAGGCGAAGACGTATTGGGTATCATTTTATTTTTGGCTTTTTTATCGTATTAGCCGGAGCAGTTTTTCTATTGAATGGCGCAGTATTTATCATCCCCAGAATCGACGCTCAAGCGTTATCAGCTTATAACACGGTAGTATCAAAAGTTAGCAGTATTCCAGTGAATGGCGCTATCGGCGCCGCTATGGCTGTGTGTATTGTGCTGTTAGCGGTATTTTGGGCGCGAACACATAAAAAAGAAAGCTGGGCCGCTCAAGTTTTGGGAATTCATTCGATTGATGATATTTATGCGCTTTCTCCGGGAGGATTCGAGCAATTTACGGCGTTTTTATTTCAGCGCATGGGATATGCCGCAAAAGTGGTTGGAAAAAGCGGCGATGAAGGCATTGATATAGAGCTGCGCCGCAGTGGCAATCGTTTGGTGGCGCAGTGTAAAAGATATAAAGGCACTGTAGGCCAGCCAATTGTTCGTGAATTTTATGGCAGTTTTGCCGAACACGCGAAAGAGGGCTTTTTGGTTACTACCGGTGAGTTTACTGATCCCGCAAAGGAATGGGCAGCTTCGCGTCCGTTGAAATTGGTGGATGGCGCAGAACTGATGCGCTGGACAGAGCAGGTTGCTCAAAAATTGCGGTGATTTTGGCAGCGCTGCGGGGAATATATTTTCAGCGTGGTAGAATGAACCGTTAATTTAATTGAACAGTATAGGTGAGGAAGCGATATGTTTATTTGGAACGCTTCATTATTTGTTATCATTGTGCGAACAAGTATCGTGTATTTTGTGTTTTTAATTGGTCTGCGCTTGCTTGGAGCCAGGCCGCTTGGGCAATCGACCGTAGTGGAATTGGCGCTTTTGCTGCTGATTAGCAATGCCGTACAAAACGCTATGGTGGGAACAGATACATCTATCACCGGGGGAATAATAGCTGCGCTTACACTGCTGCTTTTAAACGCCGGTGTAGCTTGGTTAAGCGAAAATTCTTCCCTTGTAAGGCGCTTAACTAGCGGAGAGCCTGTGCCGTTGGCGCAGAACGGAAAAATAATTATTCAAAATTGCGCGCGGTGCTTAATTGAAACTGAAATGCTCGACGCGGCGGCGCGTGAACATGGTCTGCCGGATCACCGGGCAGTAAAATCTGCGGTGTTGGAAATTGACGGATCAATCAGTATTATTGGCAATGATTCCGCAGTCATTTCTATTTCATCTGCCGCAATCGATTCGCATCGGCGGCGCCGGCGCATTCGCGGCCGTCCGCGGCGATGACGCCGCAACGGAACAGAGACATTCTTGCACATGTGTTGAATGCAATTCTTAACGACAATTTTGCTGAAAGAAAATAGGATAAGGGTATGTGGAACGGCTTTTTAACGCTGGACGGAACATTGTGGCAGATTTTGTTTCGCGTGGTGATTGTGTATGTATTTATGCTTGCCGCATTGCGTTTATTTGGTAAACGAGAACTGGGCCAATTAAGCGCATTCGATTTAACATTGCTGCTGTTAATAGCTAACACGGTGCAAAACGCCATGACCGGACCGGATACGTCGTTAGATGGCGGGATACTTGCGGCGGTGGCGCTGCTTGCGCTAAGTTACGGGGTTACTTGGCTGAACAGTCGAAGCAGTTTGTTTCGCAAAGCGGTTATTGGTACCCCTACCGTTTTAGCTGCGAAGGGTGAAATAATTGCCAAAGCGCTACGCCGGGAAGATATTACCGAAGAGGAATTTATGGCTGCGCTGCGCGAGCATGGCGTTGAAACGATGAAAGATGTGGCGCTGGCTGTTATGGAAGTTGATGGCTCGATAAGCATTATACCAAAAGACACCACACAGAAGAAATAAGCCGAATAGGGCGAAATATTGCCGCTGATTAATTGATGTTCGGCAAATTTTCGAGATGAGACTGGCTTTGTTGCAGCGAGTCTGCTATTCGTTTGGCTTCTTCTTTATCATCCGGGGCTAAATTGCCGTCTATAACTAAAGAAAGTAAGTGTTCTTTAATTTCTTTAATCCATGGCCCGGGCTGCCGGCTGAAGATTTGCATCAGCTCGTTGCCATCCAAAGGACTTTTAATGGGAATGCGTTCCGATTCTTCACGCAGTTTGCGGCATCGTTCATCCAGCTCGGCGCTAAGGGCGCTGGCGCGAAGTATTTTATCTTGCCGATAACTGGTGATATCTGCGCGCGAAAGCTCTAATAATTCAGGCAAAGCCTCGCCGGCGTCCAGCATCATTCGGCGCACGGCGCCATCGGTCCAATCGGGGATATAGGCGTTCACGCGCATATGCATTTTAACGATTTTGGAAATTTTTTCAATAAACGGCTTATCAAAATGTAGCCGGCGCAAAATATCTTTTGCCATTATTGCGCCAAGATCTTCGTGGCCGAAAAAGTGCACTTGGCCATTTTCGTTGCTGTAGGTGCGCGGCTTGGCGATATCGTGCAGCAGGGCTGCCCAGCGGCTGGTAAGGGTTGCGGGAGAATTTTGCACAACGCGCATAGTGTGCTCAAAAACATCTTTGCTGTGGCCGGGACGTTGATGTACACCCTGTAAATAGATCATTTCCGGCAGAAAATATTGCGCTAAGCCTAATTCTGCGGCAAGGCGCAACCCAACTGCGGGCCGCGGCGAAATCAGTATTTTGCACATTTCGTCGCGTATGCGTTCCCAGCTGATTTTTTGTAAGGTATGGGCCTCGGATTGAATTGCCTGCGCCGTACAATTTTCTATGGTAAACCCCAGCTGTGCGGCAAATCGCACTGCGCGCAGCATCCGCAACGGATCCTCCGCAAAACGCTCTTTTGGCGCGTTTCCCACTGCGCGGATGATTTTTGCATGAAGATCTTCTTTGCCGCCAAACGGATCGATGATATGTCCGTCAAGAGGATCCATAGCCATGGCGTTGATAGTGAAATCTCGGCGCAATAAGTCTTCCTCTAAACTATCTCCAAACACCACATCGGGTTTGCGCGAATCGGAGAGATAGTGTTCGCTGCGGTATGTGGTGATTTCAAGGATGATAGTTTTATCCGGATCATTTTCTGTCGCGGCAGGGTCGGCGTAATGAATTTGTACGGTGCCGAAGCGTTCCCCCACGGATGAAACGGCGCGCGGATGCGTCGGCGCAATGATATCTTTAATGATATCCGGAGTTGCGTCGGTTGTTAAATCGGTGTCTGGTGTTACGGTGCGCCCTAATAGGGAGTCGCGAACCGTTCCTCCGACAATATGAATTGTATGTTTGGCTGCGTGAAAGCGCTGAGCAATTTCAAGAATTATATCCGGCATACAGATTATTGTATCACAGTGGCGCCGTCAATTTCGAGGGGGAGGGAAAGATTGATTGAGCAGTGGTTTGTATAGTGTTTTTCTAAACATTATGGTTATTTAGAGTCGGTTCTTATTGTTATTTTAATGGTTGCATGTCATAATATACTCAACTGCAATGTTATAATGACTGCTTTATTGCTTTGCATTTGAAGCAAGGCATTGACTCTGATTTCATCTGTATTGCAGAAGCGTTGGTATCCTTAAAACTGAAGCCAAACAGAAGGCGGCGGCAATTACGCTGCTTGAAGAGGTATGGTTTGGGGGTATTATTAACGATATCATGTTATCTTACGCCGGTTTATTTTCCGGTTAACAGGAGAAAACAATGGGGCAATCTCTCGAATCCTCTGCCGGACTGACGCAAAGCAGCGGGCAAACTGTCACCGCCAAAACAGCAAATTATAATTTTTGGCTGCTATGGATGGCTAATTTTATTAATTATGCCGACCGGTATGCCTTTTTAGCGTTAGGCGTCTATATTCAGCCGGAGTATCATCTTTCAGATTTTGAATATGGATTATTAGCGACTTCATTCCTGCTCATTTACACTATCAGCATTTTCCCATTGGGTTTGTTGGCCGATAAAATCAAACGCAAAGATGTGGTTGGTGGCAGTATAGCGTTTTGGAGTATTGCAACGGCGTTTACTGCGTTTGCGCCAAATTTTGCGTCGCTGTTTGCTACCCGCGCCGCGCTTGGCGCCGGAGAAGGCGGATATTTCCCAGCCAGCACATCAATTTTAACTTCTGCGTATCCCAAAGATAAGCGTTCAATTGTAATGAGCCGCTGGAATACGGGGCTGCTTGCCGGCCTGGCTTTTGGCTATATTGGCGCCGGTATTTTGTATGGTTTATTCAACAACCAATGGCGCCCGGTGTTTTATTTCTTTGCGATTCCCGGTTTGTTGCTGGCGTTATTTATTTTTCTTTTGAAGGAGATGCCACGCCGCAATAATGAGGATGATAATATTGAAGCGGCTTTGGTTCGCGAAGGCATGGCCTCGTTATGGCGCAGAATAGCAGATATCTGGAAAATTAACACCTTGCGTATCGTGGTAGTTTTACAGGCGCTCAGCTTTTTTGTGTATGGCGTAACTCTCGTGTTTATTACACCTTTGTTTGGCAGATTGTTCCCGAATTTTCATACAGTTTCACCGCTTACACTAGTTGGAGCCGGCACTGTTATTGGCGGAGTAATCGGCTTGCTAGGCGGCGGTTTGGTCGCTGATTCGCTGAGAAAACGCTATCCGGGGTCACGTGTGCTCGTTAGCGGATGGAGTTTCTTAATCAGCGCGCCGCTTTATGCGATTGCAATTATTGTTCTGTTAGCGCCGCTGCCGATATCAGATACTGTGCGCATCTTAGGTATTTTCTTCCCGCTGTATATCATTACCGTTGCAATGCTGCAAGTAAACAGCGGCCCGTTGACGGCAGTTACGCAAGATGTGGTAACTCCTTTAAAACAAGGCGCTGCGGTTGGGCTTACGTTGCTGCTTTCGCATTTCTTCGGTGATCTGTTTTCACCAGCAATCGCCGGATTTTTGAGCGATATGCTTAAGAATCACACCATCTTAGGTTTTCAGGTAACATACGCTAATTCTCCGGGGGTAGCGTTTCTCATTACCAGTGTGCCAGTGCTGTTTGCCGCCGGTGTCATAGGAATATGGGGCGCGCGGTTTGTGAAAGACGATGAGCAGGCTGCGCATATCAACGCATAAAGCAGGAAACGGGGCGGTTATATTTCCGTCCCTCTTTGCGGATATTTTATAAATAATATTTATTGGGGACACCCCAAACCCCTGCGCAAGGGACGCCTGCCCCTTGCAGATCCCCGGTGTACCGTGGGTGTTTCGTTTGTAAAAATAATATTTGGGGACACCCCAAACCCCGCGCAAGGGGCTACCACCCCTTGCGAATCCCCGTGTTGCTGTGCGGTGTTTCGTTTGTAAAAATATATATTTGGGGACACCCCAAACCCCGCGCAAGGGGCTACCACCCCTTGCGAATCCCTTTTAATAGTAGCGAATGATTAAAGGGTTTGCCGGCTAGGATGATTGCAGAGAAAGTGCAAGCTGCGCTTGTAATTTGGTCGCGGATGAACCGGGCGATCCGGTAATCGAACCACCGGTGTCTATGTATATAGTGGATCCGGCGCGCTGGTATTCCACTATTGCTACGTATATATCACCGTTCGGCAGTAACCGCGGCTGCGCGATGTAGGAAACTGTGGTTACATTGCCGTAAAACGCGCTGCCGGCAAGCAATTCATCTAACGATCGTCCGGCCTGATTTTGTTTTATCGGAATGTTCAGCAGCGCGGCAACAGTTGGCGCAATATCTGTAATGCCGGTAGGGACATTATCATAATATCCCTGTTTAAATCCCGGACCTTCAGCAAAAAAAATAGTGCGCATATCACGTTCGGAAATACCCCCAAATGTTGCTTTTCCGGGAGAAGTGGAATAAGCCGCGCCGGTAAATCCCTGGATATTTTGCGCAAGATGGACGGCTTTTTGTGGATATGCAGTAAGTGTATATATCAGCATCGGCGCAGATGGACTGTTTAACCCAACTACACTTAAGGGAATTGCGCCATCAAATGTACCGGCTGCATCGTTGACAAATACCATTGATACTTGTGGCAGCGCAAGCAAATATGGTATTAATTGCTGTACTAAATCACCCTTCGCTTGAATATTGTTGCCGCGGGCGATATTTGCCAACGCCGGAGTTTGCGGCATGTAAATAAAGCCTGTTTCACCTTCTTGCGTAATGGCCAATGTTGTATCTGCCGTTAACATGTGGGTGGTGACGCCATGTATACCCACTTGCGGCAGCATTCCGGCGTTGCCTTTAGCTGCTTCGTCAGCTATCATTTGTGCAATATCTGTTTGTGAGGCGGTAGAAGCGCCGGCACTGCCGGCGGAAATAGTGTTCAGTACACCGTGGTCTGATGTGACGATAATATTCACGGAATTCTGCAATTTATAGGCGCTCAACGCATTGACTATGGCGGTGACATTTGCGTCATCTTCTGCTAAGGAGCTGTTCATTTGCACAGAGCCAACACCGTTTTGCGTTATTGCTTGCAAGGTGTCGCCAAATTGAATTTCACTGATAAATAATGCGCCATTTTGGGAAATTTTTGGCAAAATATCTTGAACATATGCTTGGGTTAAATACTGGTCGTAGCTTAAGTTTTCTGCCTGCAATGGAGCGACTGCGCTTTGCAGCGCCGCCGGATAGATTAAGGATGAGTCCATTATATAATCATTTGAGGGACTTTCTTTGAATACTGTAAGTCCCTGGAATATGGCGTTATTCATAGAGCCTTGAATTGAAACATTAATGTTTTGAGCCATGGCTTCTGCCGTCAAGGTTGTTGGCAGAATAACTGAAGCTTGGGATTCATTTGCTAGTAAATCCGCAGTATTTTGCGTGTTTAACGGCAGAAAATAATTTGAGCCAATTTGTGGCTTGGCGGAAGGCGCCGCGGAAGAGTAAATGCCGGTAAAATTGTCGGTTAACGGCGGTGTAACCAGTGAACCGGCAAATACGCCGGGGTAATCACCTGTGGCTAATGCAGCGGTAGCTGCCAAATAAGTATTCGGGAATATGCTATGATGGTTCAGCGCAATAACACCATTTTGCCCAACCTGATAAATATTTGGAGTTACCGCCTGTGAAATCATATCTGGGCGGACTCCGGAGATATCAATGATAATAGTGGATGTAGCCGTCCGCTGAAAATTCGGAGAAGCTTGGGTATAGAGATATGTTAAAACAATGGAAAACACCAGCATTGTTAATAGAATGAAAACAAACTGCCGTGCAATTGAAAAATTTTGCGGATTATTGTAGTTAACTGAGCGCGGTGGTGGGTTAATCATAATCACCTCTGGCCGAAAAGCTGCAAAAGCAGGGTATCAAAATTTGAAAAGGATGTCGATAATACTAGATGAATGGCAAATACTTGCCGATGAAAATTTTGGTTCCTATTGCTTATTATACCGGAAAAGCGTTTGCAGCGTTATAGGTGTTTGGGAATCCGGTATAAAAAATGCGTATCTTAGAAAACTGAAAGGATATCTCATATGATACCAAACTCTGCGGAGATTTATCATATTCGGCCAAAAAGTCCACAGGGATGGGGAGCCTTTCCTGCGGAACAGAAAGACGCTGTTTCGCAGGAAAGTTTTATTGGCCGGGTGCTTTCGCACTCTTTAACTTTGCTAAATGCTGCCGATTCCCCACAGCGGCTCGGGCGGATTATTACCCGCGCGGCAGCGGCAATTACCGGTGGCCAATGCTTAATGTTTGTGTTCGATTCGAAAACACAAACTCTCGAGCCATATATATTTATTGAAGATCCCGTTGACGAACAGACGGCTTTTTCCGGCTCTCTTTCCGGGTTGTTTGCGCTGCCGCAGTTAAATTCATTGAAATTGCAAGAGGGATTTGCTGGTATAGCCTGTGCCCGTCGTGAAATTGTATTTGCGCAAAATACCGAATTTACGGGGCAGTTTCCACCGGAAACAATGGAAATAGAGAAAAAATTATTTCCGCAGCCTCCGGCGGCAGCGCTGGCAGTGCCTTTACTGGGCGATGACCAGATTTTAGGCGCGCTCGAAGTGGTTTTTCCGGCGCCGGCTGTGGATTTTTCTTCTGTCAGATATGAATCTGTTCAAGCGCTGGCGTATTTTGCCGCCCTGAAGCTACAGTTGTTACGCAAAACGCCTTCCCCGGATTTGCCGCGGATGTTTATGTTGGAAATGAAACGAAAAGATACTGTTTCACAGTTTATTGCCGCAGAGCCGAAGCGTATTGCTGGTGATTTGCTGCATTGCGCACATGCGGCCGACGCTATCGCTGAAACAGATATTTGGCAGGCCAAAAATGAAATTCACCGCATGTACCAGAAATTGGAGGAATTGGACCGCGCGCTGAGTGATATTTCATCGCTGATGATTGGAACCGCGCCGGAGCAATTGGGGTTACAGCAAACTTTGGAACTGTATGTGGAATATTTAAATCAGCATACTATCTTTGATTGCACGCTGGATTACCAGTGCGCTTCTGTATTAAACGCCGATGTAGCGCAAGCGCTGTATAGCATTATTACCGAAGCCGCTGAAAATGCAATAAAACACTCTCAAGGGTCGGCTTGCGCTGTTGAAGTTTCTAAACACAACAGAATTGTACGCGCGGCTGTTAAAGATAACGGCGCAGGGTTCGACACCGAATCTATGCCCGAACGTTTTCAGCGCGGTGAACTGCCGGGAATGTATCGGATGTATCGCAGCGCCGAGCGCGTTCACGGTGAATTGCAGATTGTTTCTAATCCGGCCGGCGGCTCAATGGTAGAAGTGAAAATATTGCTGGATTAATTTTCATATTTACGCACATTTAATGTTTCCGGATATACAATTAAATGCACTCCGGCGCGCAGTATCGGTTCGTGCGCTTTTGCCAGCTTTACGCAAATTGCGCTGATATTATCCACACCGCCGTTATCGTTTGCTTCTTCTATCAGTTCCTCGATTACTTTGTTTACCGAGGAATGGTTTTCCATGATGTTTTGCAGCCGCCAATCGCGCACCATTTCCCACAAACCATCGGAACAAAGCAGCAGCATATCATCTACGCCGATATCTACTTGAAACATATCGATATCGACATCTGGTGAGTCGCCTAAACTGCGGTAAATTTGATTGCGCTTGGGGTGTGTGTAGATATCTTCCGGCGCGATGACACCTGCCAAAACTAAACCGGCGACCACCGAATGATCTTCGGTGATTTGGTATAATTTGCGATCTACCGGCAGCAAATAGGTTCTGCTGTCTCCAACGTTGGCTACAAATGCGATGTCGGGGACAACAACTGCTGCGGTTACGGTGGTGCCCATATCTGAATTGCGTTCTTTATTGCGCTGGTAAATATCAATATTTGCCGCTTCGATGCTGGAACGAAGTGTTTCGGCAATTTGGGTGTTTCCCAGCGCCTGTCCGTCTATCAGCGGCTGCAGCAAATTATCCAGAATAACTCGAATGGCGCGCGCGCTGGCCTCATAACCAAATTGGTGCCCACCCATGCCATCTGCAACAATAAAAACACCAAACGGCTCTAAACTGCCGTTGACAAAACGCGCGCCTGTCAGGGCCAGCACATTATCTTGGTTTACATCTGCCCGGCGGCGTATGCCTCGGTCGGTTTTGGCTCCAACAAGAATATCATAGCGCATATTATTTTTTAATTTTACAGTATTATGCAAATGAATTTTTTCATCTCGCGGTTTCGTAAGAGATAATGGTTTATCTGCCAGTAACGAATTTAGTTCACGCGCTGAAATAACGCTGGTGTTATCAAATTCTGTATTTTGGCTGTTAGATTTGGCTTTTTGCTGTTTACGGATAACATAAAAGAAAAGATAAACTATGAGAAAAAGGATGACTACTAAGCCAAAAACACCCACGATGGCAATCAATCCTGCTTTTTCCAAAGTTGAAAATACCAGCAGAGAGAACATTGGTGTCATCATACGATCGTGAAACCTGTCTTAAAAAAAATAAATACGGTTAAAACTTTTTCCGGAATGGCAGGGCATTATTTTCCAATTTATCCGCGTATATTTATCTTGAGATTGGCGGCTTTATAATAGAAGCGCCTACCGGACAGAAAAAATCCATAATGGGCTTTAATCCTCACGCCGCCGAAACTCTTTGATTATTGAAATTTTTTTGAATAGATAATTTTCGTTTTGAAATTACTGCGCAAGTATGATAAAACCAACCAAAGAGCCGGAAGACGTATGTAAAGTATAGCATGAAAAGGAAGAGAATGCAGGTAATGGTAATTTCTATAGGAAATATAGCATTCATTCACATTCTTGCTTGCTGTTGCATGTTTAAACCTGCCGGTATTGCAAAGAAAAGTATCCGGCGCCTCTGCCGGCTAACATGGCGCAATATTTTTTCGCGCCACAAATTATTCGCCGGGCTTCAGAACAGCAATAACTTCACCACGCGCGTATTCCTCGCTGCCGCTGAATAATTGGCTGATGATTATGGCTTTACGGCCGCGGATTTCCTGCGCATGCGCGCGCACTGTTACCGGGCCTAAGGGTGTTGGCTTTAAGAAATCAACTTTGAGTGACGCCGTAACACACCGCGGAAGCGGCGCGTCTTCCGCAATACCTAATTGTGAGCCAAACGCCGCAGATGCCGCCGCTAAACTGTGGCAGTCTATTACAGAAGCTATCACACCTCCGGAAAGCACTCCCGGAAATGCAGTTTGTTCATCTTTGGGTACATAGTTGCAGATGGCTTCATCTCCGGTCCAATAGCTGGTGATACGCATGCTTTTATCATTCAGCCGGCCACAGCCATAGCAATGGTTCCACTCATCTGGATATCGATCTTGAATAGCTTGCGATGTGTTCATTTTGCTGCTGCTCCATAATGATTTTAAAAATTTTTCCGGCGCATTGGAATGCCCGGCGCACAAATGCATGATTTTGGTTATAGCATATCACATTTTCTCTTGTGTAAAATATCTGTAATCTGAGGAAAGTTACCCTAAAGATTTTCCTGTGTATGGCGATGAAATACATTAACATGTTCAAGCAAGTAAAGTGGCGGCTAAAATGCCTCTGCAAACTTTGCCCTAAAATGCGCCGTCAAGACGCCGCGCGAATATGCGCACACTATTGTCTTATAAACAGAAAGCTGAGAGGGGAACAAAAGATGGCTAAATCATTGCGATTGGTTACTACAAAATCAAAGTCGGCGAAAAAAGGCAAAATAGAATTAAAAATTGTTGGTAATGATTTTGGTGAAATACGCGACACACATGTTCGGCCACATATTCATATTATCGATCCGCTTTGTTCGCAACTGGGGCCATTGCCGAATTTTCTGCGGAACAGGGGTTTTGAGGTGGATGTGAGTAATAGTATCGTAGAAGCTTCGGAAGAAATTGAACGGGCAATTCCTAATTTGGTGTTTATTCGCAGCAGCGAAGAGCCGGATTTGGTAAAATTATTTATTCAAATGCTTCGCAGTTCGGCAAAATATGACGGTGTAGCGATTGTATTATTAAGGCCGTTTCAAGATGTTTCAACTTCGCAGATGAATGTTTACGGTATAGATGAAGTGATTGCTAACGCCGCCGATTTGCGTTCTATTGAGCAAAAAATTGTTAAGGCGCTGCACAGCCGCCGCATCGCGCAATTGCATCTATCGCTCATTTCGGCCTAAAATTACCGCCAGAATATGCTATGCATGATCTTGGCCATAGATGGTGATTGAAGCGGCCGCAGAATCTTTTCGTGTTGTGGCAATATGCTGCAGCGCTATTGCCGCTAAATAAAGTGACCCGGTGATCAGAATAAGGTCATCGGGTTTCGCGTTTTCTTCAATCAAGTAAAGCCCTGCCTCAAATAAATCTGCATATTGAATATTCGGATCTTCCTCTTCCGGCCACTCGGCCAGGTGTTCCTGCCAAATTTCGGCGGCGGCGGCTCTTGGTGAAAACTTTTCGCAGATAACCAAAGAATGCAAACGAACTGATTCTTGGCGTAAAATTTGGGTCATTCCTGCGATATCTTTATCTTTTAATGAGCCTGCCAGAATATGCATACGCTGGTAGGGGATATCTTTGCAGATAGTTTGCAGAGTTTTTTGAAGAGAATCGGCGTTGTGGGCGCCATCGATAAAAATGAGTGGGCTTTCACCGACAAGCTGCAATCGCGCCGGCCACTGAACCGTCGCAAATCCAAAGGCTGTGCGTTCAATGTTTGCTGGAAATCCCTTTGTGTTAAGCGTTTGCACAGCCGCTAAAGCCGCGCCGGCGTTTTGCCGCTGATGCGCGCCTAGCAGCGGGATGCTGCAGGATATATGTTGCTCGGCGTGAATTATTTGAAATTTCTGAAAAAATCTGCCATTTTCTTTGTATACAGAATATTCTTGTTCGGGATATATGTATGTGTGTTCATCGCTGACAGCGCCTGACGAGCCAGTTACGGAGATGATTTGTGCGGCGCGCTTTGCCGCTGTTTGCTGGATAACCTCCAGCGCATCCGGATGTTCCGCCGAGACTATAACAAGACCATTATCTTTAATAATACCGGCCTTTTCTCCGGCAATTTGCCGGATAGTTCCGCCCAGAATTGCCATGTGATCGAAGCTGATCGAAGTGATTATACAAAGCACAGGCTGAATAATATTTGTTGGGTCTAGCCTGCCGCCTAAACCTGTTTCAATAATGGCAATGTGTACGTGGCGCTTGGCAAACGCTAAAAAGGCCATAGCCGTTATAATTTCAAAAGTTATCAATCCGGAAGCAAGCTCCACGGGCATGCGCGCTATGGCTGCCTGAACCTCTTCTGCCAGTTCACAAGTTTCCTCTTCGCTGATTGGCTTGCCTTGTATCATTATGCGTTCACGCAGGGTGTGCAGATCCGGCGAAGTATATAGCCCCGTTTGGTAGTTGTTTGCGCGCATTGCAGATTCAATAAGCGCAGAGACTGAGCCTTTGCCTTTCGTTCCCGCGATATGAATTGTTGGGTAGGTATTTTGGGGATTATTCAGCAAGCGCATCAGCGCACGAAAGCGGGTGAAATAGGGATCTTCCGTTCGGGAAAAGGTTCCGTTCCGCTCAAAGTCTGAAAATGAGTAGATGAAATTTAAAGTGTCGTGATAATTCATTTTTATATTTATCATACCATAGTCTAAACACGCAAGGGGCGGCGCTTTCGCTACGGCGCGGCCGCCAAACCCTGCGTAAGGGGCAGTAGCCCCTTGCGCAGGGTTTGGGGTGTCCCCAATATTTTATAAAAACAAGCGCCGCACGGTACACATATCCAGGGATTCGTAAGGGGCAGTAGCCCCTTGCGCGGGGCTTGGAGTGTCCCCCATAATATCTTTTTTTTAAAGAAACGCCGCTCCGCACACATATCCAAGGTTTCGTAATGGGCAGTTGCCCCTTACGCAGGGCTTAGGGCGCCTCCCAAAATTATTATTTTTTTATTCCACAAGGCAATATTGATGGCTAGGCAGCAAGGGTGACCCTTGCGGTCGCCCTTGTATCCTATGTTACGTATTTCTTGTCCCTTTTTACATATGAAAGACCAGCGCCATGTGGTGTTCGTCTCTCTTACGCGGAGCTTTATGTACCCCTTGAGTAGTAAAATAAATTAGACGACTGCAAGCGCCGCCTTCACTTCAGCGCAAAGGTTTAAAATGGTGGAGGGCAAGTATTTGGCAACTGACATTGATTATTTTGAATTGCTTCCTGAACCTCCAGCGCCGATGCTTGAGGAAGCTGCGGAAAGAGTATATGCGCTTCGGCGTTTGCCGCCAAAAACACCCCAAATTTTATAAGGAACTGTGGCTTGATCTTAGCTGTATTTATGGCTGATGATGCGGCGAAAACAGAATCGATAGAGAATAAGCAGCCATAAATGCCGCTTTCCGCAGTACTTTTTAGGAAAACTTGCTGAATATCCGGCAGTTCCGAAGGCCAAAGCGCAGAAAATTCTACGCAGGCATATGGCCCACCCTCAAAATCAGCCAAGGGTGAGAGTGTACCTGGGTTTGGTCCACCGACTAAACCAAATGATAGTAACGCCCCTTCTATGGTTTTAGGTGAATAACTCATAGAAATTTGAAGTGATTCACCTTCAACGATGTTTTGATATATCTGTTTCGTATCAAGCGATGTATAGGTCCAGATATCAGATAGCCCAATGCTGGCAATCCATTGATTATTCTCAAACGTGTCGGTTGAGCCAGTAATTTGTGGAAAGGATAGAACCTTCAGATTCACTTGCCGGCTCATGGTAACGAGCCAAGGGCTTTGAATTGCCTGAACTTTTCCGTTTTCCAGAATATGCGAACCCGCCGGAGCCGTTTCACTCCAAACAGCATTCGTTCCAATCGGCGCAGATTCAATTGCGTGTATTGCTTGCGCTTGCATAGCGCTTGGCAAATTCTGCAATGTCTCGAAAATACTGATGTATCCTAATTTCTCATTTATATTTTTCTTATAGTTGCCAAACATTGCTATTCCTTCTGAAGTACATGATGAAGGCGTTAAAACTGTGTACTTGGGCAACTGAACAATACATGTAATTGGCTGGAAGGGAGGGGCAATTAACTGAATGGTATTTTTACCATTTTGCGCCGGAAAGGTTAGAAATTGCGTAGATGATTTTCCATTAAAAGAATATCGCTGAT
>JAJYBV010000139.1 GCA_021778805.1 Chloroflexota bacterium
TGCTTGCATTGTCTGCTGTCTCAAAGAAGCAGGAAGAGAACACCAAAGCAGACATTGCCTAGCTTTGTCCCATTTGGGTAAGTTTTTCAGAACGGTTGAGGCAATTCCCCAAGCAGTAGTTGGCCTGCCATAAAGGAATAGCTATTCCAATACTGCATGATCCGGCCACAAAAGCAGGGATTCGTAAGGGGTGGTAGCCCCTTGCGCGAGGCTTGGGATGTCCCCAAATACATTTTTATGCAAAATAAAAACCGCGCAGTACCCATGAGGCCATGCAATCCGGTAGGGGCGACCACAAGGGTCGCCCTGGCATACCGCGCAGAGGTGTATATCTTGTCTCACTTACGCAGAGTTTTGAGTACCCCCTATGTAGTTACCAGTTGCCAATAATCCGGCGCCGGTATGCCGCAAAAAAGCTGAGCGCCTGTAAGGGAATTTGTGTTACATGAACCATTCATCAAACAAATCAAAATCCCCCGCAGCGCTTCCGCACAGCCAGAGCTAACACGCGGATTAAAAGCCTTCCAGTTCTGAAAAATCGGCCACGCCTGCAGTCATCCGGGTGATGCCGCGCAGCAGCGCCAAGCGATTATTGCGCCGCGCGAGGTTTTCATCCATCACAAGAACATGATCGAAGAAGTCGGTAATGACGGGCTGAAGTAACCGTAAATGTTCCAGCAGCGCCGCAAACGGATCTTTGCGGGCGGCGTCTAATTTTTGGAACACCGCATACAGCGCTTTTTCTTGCGGCTCTACCAGCAATCCGGCGTCTACCTGCTGCCCGGCGGCCGGCTGACTGCGCACAATACGCGCGCAGCGCGCATAGGCGTCTAGCAAATCTTTCCAGTCATCGTTGGCCACCGCGGCAGACAGCGCTGAGGCAACTTGAAACGCCAAGCTGGGGTTAGCGGACTGTTCCGCCAAAGCAGCTTTTACCACCGAGGTTTTTATATCATGGTCGCGGAGCCAAAATTCCAGGCGGCCGGCAATAAACGCCAAAGTTGCGTCTACCGTATCTGCGCCTCCGGAAATTGGCTGCAGTTTCAGCGCAGCTTCACAAATTGGGCGAAGATCGAGTGAAACAGCGTTTTCAATAAGATTTTCCACCAACTGAATAGCGCTGCGGCGGCAAGCATAGGGATCGTTCGAGCCTTTAGGTAGCAGGTTAGCAGCCGCAAGCCCGGTAAGTGTATCAATTCTATCGGCAATAGCAAGAACCAAACCGGCGCTTGTATGGCTTACGGGCATATATTGTTCGGCAATAGCCTTGCAAACTTGCTCCGGTTCACCGGAAAGTTTAGCGTAGTGGCCGCCCATAATACCTTGCAGCGCGGTAATTTCAATAACCATCTTCGAGGTTAAATCAGCTTTGGCCAATTGAATGGCGCGTTGCGCTGTTTTTGCATCGGCGCGCGGCAATTTTAATTGTTTGGCAATAAATGCGCCGAGTTTCTCCATGCGGCCGGTTTTATCTTTCATTGAACCAAGCGCTTTTTGAAACTGCAAGGATTCCAATTGTTCGGCAAAATACGCAATCGGATGTTTTATATCTTGTTGATAGAAAAATTCGGCGTCGGAAAATCTTGCCCGAATAACATGATCATTACCGGAGGCAACAACATCAAGATGTTCTGCGTCACCGTTGCGCACGCCGATATAATAGGGCATAATACTGCCTTCCGGTGTATACATGGGAAAATAGCGTTGATGTTTTTGCATAACGGCGACCAAAATCTCCGCGGGAAGTTTAAGAAAACGTTCTTCAAAACGGCCTAAAAATGCAGTTGGAAACTCAACTAAATTGACAACTTCATCCAGCGTATCCGGGTTTGGCGCGCAAACACCGTGCAGCGGATCTGCAAGCGCTTGCGCCTGTTTTAGAATCATCTCTTTTCGTTCATTGCGGTTTAAGATGATGGAATGTTCGCGCAGCCGGGCGGCATAGCGCGCCGCCGATTCGATGGTAAACGCCGGAGATCCGTAAGGGCGAAGTCCGTAAGAGACGCGGCCGCTATGCGCGCCTAAAAATGTAAACGGCACAATTGTATCACCAAACAGAGCGATAATCCAGCGGACCGGTCTGCTGAAGCTGCCATTTGAGCCATTCCAGCGCATACTTTTTTCAAAATGCAGTTGATTAAGGATTTGCGGCATCTCTTCTGCCAGAAGATCGACCGCAAATTTTCCCGGTTGTTTAACGTGGGCAGAAACAAACCGTTTGCCGTCGGTTTCCGTAACTTGCAGATCTTCAACTGCAAGGCCTTTGCTTTGCGCAAATTTGCGGGCTGTTTCGGTAGGTTTTCCTTCGGAGTCAAACGCTTGCGCGGCGGCCGGACCTTTTAAAGTCAGATCCATATCGGGCTGTTTAGCGCTTAAGCGATGAATCTGAGCGCTGATACGCCGCGGGGATCCGCTGATATGAACACCATCATAATCCAGTCGCATTTTAGCCAGCGATTTTTCCAGCAGGGGCTGCAATTGTTCGATAAGGGAGGTTACAACCTGTGCGGGGAGTTCCTCGCAGCCAAGTTCCAGCAAAAACTCTGCAGCGTCGGGCAAAGCTGATTTAGCGGGTGTTTCGGCCGGTTTGCGCTGCAATGCGCCGGTAAGGGTCCATGCGCCATTTTGGAGCAAGGGAAATGATTTTTCTTCACGCTGTTTTAAATACAGCGCCGCAATTTGCGCGGCGAGTTTCCGCATGCGTTTAAAATAGATTGCGCGTTCGGTAACGCCAATGGCGCCGCGTGTATCCATAACATTAAATAGATGCGAGCATTTCAGCACATAGTCGTGCGCTGGCAGAACAAAACCGGCGTTTATGCAACGCTGCGCCTCATTTTCATAGGTATCGTACACCTTCATCAGCGCGTCTACGTCAGCCAAATTGAAATAATATTCCGAGTGTTCAATTTCTCTTTGCAGAAACACATCGCCATACAGCACATGGCTGCCATCGAGTTCTATTTGCCAAACGCTGTCTTTTCCTTGCAGAGCCAGCGCAATGCGGTCCAGCCCATAGGTAATTTCGGCGCAGACCGGATCTAAATCTACGCTACCGGATTGCTGAAAATAGGTAAATTGGGTAATTTCCTGACCATCCAGCCACACTTCCCAACCGAGACCCCAAGCGCCAAGCGCGGGGCTTTCCCAATTATCTTCCACAAACCGCACATCATGTTCACGCAGATTCACGCCGATTTCAGCAAGGCTTTGCAGATAAAGTTCCTGCGGGTTCCCCGGTTCGGGCTTCAAAATGACCTGAAGCTGGTGGTGCATCTGCATGCGGTTAGGGTTATCGCCAAAGCGGCCATCATCCGGGCGGATACTTGGCTCTACATACACCACATTCCATGGCTCGGGGCCAAGTGTATGCAATGCGGTAGCGGGATTCATTGTGCCTGCCCCAACCTGCACATAATAGGGCTGTTGCACCAAACATCCCTGTTTTTTCCAAAATTCCATTAAACGCAGGATCATATCCTGAAAAGGTAAAGCGGCGCTCATTGTGAAACATCCTTCGCAGTGTTGTAGTAATAACTGAAGTCACCTGTATTTAACCACAATACAAGCGGTCCCTGCAAAACGCCCTACGGCAGTATATATGCCAATAAATGTACGGGGTATAGGTCAAAAAATCTTTTATTTTAAACAATATTGCCAGGACAATATTGATTGCCGCGCAGCAATCCGGGGATTCGTAAGGGGCGGTAGCCCCCTGCGCGGGGTTTGTGGCGCCTCCCAAAAAACATTTTTATTTTAAAAGAAACGCCTCACGGCACACACGGGGATTCGTAAGGGGCAGTAGCCCCTTGCGCGGGGTTTGGGGTGTCCCCAAATTATCTTTTTTTAAAGAAACGCCTCACGGTACACACGGGGATTCGTAAGGGGCGGATGCCCCTTGCGCGGGGTTTGGGGTGTCCCCAAATTATCTTTTTATTGTATTTTCCGATGGGAAATATTGGTAGCCGGGTGGCAAGGGCGACCGCAAGGGTCGCCCCTACCGGATTGCATTGCCTCATGTGTACCGCGCGGTGTTTATATTAAAATAATCATTTTATGGCGGCGCTTGTGCTTCGGCGCGGCGTTAGTGACCGGGCGGCGCTTTTGCTACGGCGCGGTGTAGTTTGCCGGGCTGCGCATTCGCTACAAAGTGAGAATTCCTATATATTACGCAATCTGATTATTTGTTTGCCCATACTCTTTTAAAGAAGTCCCTAAATACTTTGCCAAATAAATTTTGCTTCACTTATATCATGGGATAAAAAAATATATCCTATTCCCGCATCTCCAAAATTTAACTCTTGAGGAATAATAGTTGATTGAATTTGAGCTATTAATTTCCATCGACCTAATCCGGGATATTCAAAATATTGCAAAAAAAACGGTGTACCACCTATTTTATTTTCATCCAAATAACTAGTCTCTTTACTACCTAGATGTTGATTTTCATTATCATACCCAAATTCTTTTTTTATTCCATATTCACATTCTTGTTTGGTATTTTCATCCTCAATAGTTGGACCTTGCAATATCTTTATAGCATGTGAATATTGTTTACCTGGCTGTAAAATTACCGCATTTTCACCCCCATCAGGTAACCAGGTTCCACTAACAAACTGATCTTTACTATCTGTCATAAATAAATATGCTATCTGAGGTAAAATTGATCCAAATATTTCCGGATATAAAACAAATTGTCCAAGAAATTTCATCGGTTTTTGTAAAGACTTACTCAATGGCCAACATGGTTCAGATATCCAATTCGGTTGCCCTCCAAATTTTGTTTCAAGCATTGCTATAGGTTTTTGCACTTTGAATGCTTCGATTTTATATTTTGCAATCATTATTTTTCATCCTTTCAAGGAGTTAATTTTATCTGCCACCAAGTACCATCCGAATAATTTTGTAGCATCCACCTCAGGTATGCCCCTGCACCTCTATTATCACTTGGAGAAATATACTTAATATCTGCACCAATTCCACCTTGCTTTGTTATCGCCATTGGCCATTCATCTCGATCAAACCCCTGTAAAGGAGGAAAATTTGCTAAAGCTTCTTGTCTACGTATAGAAGCCATTGATCGATCTAATTGTGTTACATCTGGTTGTCCTCTTTGAATGGCCTCTTCAATATTAGGACTTTCGCTTTTGGCTAGTTACTTGCGAGAAGAAGAGGATATGATAACTCTCCAACAATATGTCAGCTATTTCGTGAGCACACCAAACAATCATACCTGTACCAATCTTGCGGATCACTTAGA
>JAJYBV010000047.1 GCA_021778805.1 Chloroflexota bacterium
GTGTCATGACCTTCCGAACGGAACCAGGATTTCTCCTGACCGAGTCTGGTGAACGTGCCCTTGCGGGACTGGGCCTGGACTTTCGTGGCCGAAGCCACTGAGTCTTCAGCTCAGTGGTTGTTCACTTGATTGAAAGCAATCTTCAAAAAAACATATTTCCCCGCTGCAGATGGATCAGCCAGCCGGAACACCGCATCCCCCGATTCACCGATAGTGATTTCTTCAAGCTGCGATTGCGAATCTTGAGTATATGCTTGCGCAATAATTGCGATACTATTTTGCCGACGGTTCATAGACATCACTGACATCACTTAATTCAATATTTTTGCGGATGTTCGCAAAGTTTTGGTAATGACTTACCAAATTCAGCGCCGCATTCATGATATCATAGATCCCATAGGCATTTGCCGGAAAATGTTACAGCAGTGTGACGCATTTTTTTTGTATATTTTAAAGAGAGCAAGATTTTCTTACAATAACATTTTTCGCTAAGATCACAAAGGAAGGTTCAACATGCAAAAACGCACACTTGGATCGCAAGGGTTAGTAGTTTCAGAACTCGGATTAGGCTGCATGGGAATGTCGGAATTTTATGGGACACCTAATGACACAGAATCTATTGCCGTTATCCATGAAGCAATAGAATTGGGGATCAATTTTTTTGACACCGCAGATATGTATGGTCCGTTTACAAACGAAAAATTAGTTGGCGCCGCTATAAAAGACCGCAGAGATAAGGTTATTCTTGCGACAAAATTTGGCATTCAAAGGAATGAAGATGGCGCGCGCCTTGGTATAAACGGCCGGCCGGAATATGTAAAAGCCGCTTGTGAGGCATCTCTCAAGCGGCTTGGTACTGATTATATTGACTTGTATTACCAGCACCGGGTAGACACCACTGTACCAATTGAAGAGACTATCGGCGCCATGGCAGACCTTGTAAAAGCCGGAAAAGTTCGCTATTTAGGTATGTCAGAGGCCGCGCCGCATACAATTCGCAAAGCAAACGCTGTTTTTCCCATCAGCGCATTGCAAACCGAATATTCATTATGGTCGCGCGAACCAGAATTAGAAATACTGCCGCTGCTGCGCGAATTACATATCGGTTTTGTCGCATACAGTCCTTTGGGGCGTGGATTTTTAACCGGCACAATGACCAAGCCGGAGCAAGTTCCTAATGACTACCGCAGCGCAACACCACGTTTTATGGGAGAAAATCTTTCAAAAAACGCGCTAATGCTGGAAACAGTACAAAAAATTGCCGCAAACCAGCAGGCTACCCCAGCGCAAATAGCCTTGGCCTGGCTGCTGGCGCAAGAAGAGTTTATCGTGCCGATTCCGGGATCCAAACGCAAATTATATCTGAAAGAAAACAGCAACGCTGCAGCAATTCAGCTAACCCATCAGGAAATGCAGCAATTGCAGGCTGCCTTTCCGATTGGCGCAACATCTGGCGCCCGCTATGCCGATATGAACTCGGTAAATCAGTAAAATCCAAGCAACCATATCAAAATTTGTAACTCACATTAAGAAAAAAGAGGCTTCATTATGGTGATAACCGCATTTCCGGATCAATTCCGCTGGGGCGCGGCAACGGCGTCTCATCAATACGAGGGATTTACCAAAAATCAATGGAGCCGCTGGGAGGCGCAAGGCCGCATAAAATCTGGTGACAGCAGTGGAGCTGCTTGTAATTGGTGGGAAATTGCCGAATCGGATTTTCAGCGCGCTAAAGATCTGCATTTAAACTCTTTGCGCATTTCACTTGAATGGAGCAGAATTGAACCAATACAAGGTCAATGGGATGATACAGCGCTGCTGCGTTACCGCACTATGTTGGAAACATTGCGCAGCTTGCAGATAGAGCCGCTTGTTACGCTGCACCATTTTACACATCCGATTTGGTTTGAAGATATGGGAGGTTTTCTGTCACCTAAAGCTGCAGAATATTTTGAACGCTATGTAACGAAAGTTGTAGAAACCTTAGGAGATCTTTGTAATTTTTGGATTACAATCAATGAGCCAAATGTGTACGCTGTTTTTGGCTACCTCATCGGTGATTTTCCGCCGGGCAGACAAGGAGATATCCGTTCTACCTTGTTAGCGCAAGCAGGAATGGCCAGAGCGCACGCCGCAGCTTACCAAACCATCCACAAATTGCAGCCAAACGCACGGGTCAGTTGGGCGCAGCATATTAATATTTTCGATCCGGCAAATCAATCTTCACCGCTCGATCGCTGGAGTTCACGGCAGCAAGATCTCAGTTTTAATGGCTTTTTTCTGCGCGCTGTTGAAACCGGATCTGCCGAATGGTATATTCGCCCATTTGTCGGTGATATCAGTATGGTAAAACAAACCGCCGACTATATTGGATTAAATATTTATGCGCGCAATATTGTTCGCTTTAATCTCAGTTCGGCCGGTGAGCTTTTTGGCAAACGCGAAGTTCCGGATGGCGCACCGCAGGGAGATCCCGGAGTAAGCGCCAACTATGGTGAAATATATCCGCAGGGAATATTACGGGCTGCGCAGCGTGTGGCGCGTTTTCAACTTCCCATATATATTACGGAAAATGGGGTGGCAGATCGCGAAGATCGATTGCGGCCTTGGGTTATTGCGCAAGCTGTTTCTGCAATGCATGATGCGTTGAAAGAGGGAATAGATCTGCGCGGCTATTACCACTGGTCATTAGTAGATAATTTTGAGTGGGCTGAAGGGTGGACAATGCGATTTGGATTATATGCGCTTGATACGGAAACCCAGGAGCGAACCCTGCGGCCCAGCGGCGCATTATACGCCGAAATAGCGCAGATGAATGGCTTTGATGAAAAAATACACAGCATTGCGCGGCACAAAGTGTGATACTGCGCTTGCCGCATACACTAAAGGGGGCGAAGACTTTACGGGTTTTCTGAACGTATGCGATAATAGGAACATGTACATGTCTGCAGAATTTGCTAAACAGAGTGTTGCTTTGAATTTCCTTCAGGAAGTTTTGCGCATTTTTGGCAAAGCTGCTTACATATATAAATGATGATCTTTAACAATTAAAGAGGGACAAGATATATTTACGTAATCAGGGATACGTAAGGGGCGGATGCCCCTTGCGCGGGGATTGGGGTGTCCCCAAAAATATCTTTTTATTTTATTTTCCGATGGTAAATATTGGTAGCCGAGCAGCAAGGGCGACCGCAAGGGTCGCCCCTACCGGATTGCATGGCCCCATGTGTGACCGCGCGGCGTATGCTCTAAAACAAACGATATGTGGCGGCGCTTGTGCTTCAGAGCGGTGTAGATAGCAAGGTGGCCCCGAAACGAACACCACACGATGAATCGTGTGGCTTGTTTCCCCACCTCCACCCATGGGTACCGCACAGTGTTTGTTCAATAACAGGCACTATGGGGCACTCAATATACACTGCTCTGTTGATCTTCACCTGATTAAAATATTAAAGTTCTTTATTTATATATGTGTCGCCATGATTTCAGGGCCTAGATGGGGACATAAAAATCTGCAATTTGACGCCATGTGAGACATGAAGGATTTCTCCGGAGCTTGATTGCAGTTACGGCAGGTACATCAAAAAAAATTCATTCGTGGTCATCGCATCACTTATGAAGAATTTGATTGGAGCAAGGTTTCTTTATGGCAGGTTTAACGGATGAGGAAATTTCCATTGCGCTTCAGTCTTTGCCGGGATGGCAGTATCAAGACAGCGCACTTAGCAAAACATATACTATGAATTCATTTTCCGATGCGATAGCGTTGGTAAACGGCGCGGCAGAATGCGCAGAAGAATTAGGGCATCACCCGGATATGAATATTCGCTATAACCGAGTTTATTTTTACACACAAACTCACGACGCAGGTAACGTTGTTACTGATAAAGATATAAAGCTTGCCTCAGAAATTGAACGGGTGAATGCTGGTTTAACCGAAACCTCAGCTGATTTGCAGTGAGAAAATATCTTTATCTTCCATGCGCGGAAATCTGCTGAAAAAATATTGCAGATATCCGCGCAAATTTTTAGTAAAATGGCTGAACGCCGATTATCCTTTTCGTCGCAGCCAGGTCCAAAATGAACCGGCGCCATGATCTGCCCCAAATTCGCGGCGTTCAACGGTAAAATTCTGCCCAAACAATTCATCGATTTCATCAGGCACGCAGCCGGGTCTGCCGGGAAACTGCGGGTCTGGCATGTGGGTATACAACAGGAAAAGCGCGCCCGGGGCGGCATAATTTTGTGCTGTTTGGGCATATCCTTGTCGTTTGTCAAACGGAATACCATTCAAACAGCCAATATCCAGCAATAATTGTGCGCGCTGCTCAGGTTCTGCAATCTGAGTTACATCAGCCTGATAAACATGCGCTTTTCCTCCGGCTGCGGCAATCGATACGGATGATTTTGCTATTTTCGTTTGCGCGATGTCGATTGCCGGCTGCGCAAAATCAATTCCCGTAACATTCCAGCCGTGTTCAGCCATATAAATGCAATTTGTGCCTGTGCCGCAGCCAATATCCAGCGCAACGCCAGCCGGTAAACTTTGTATAGCTTCTGTAAGTTCTGGCGGAGAAATGCCGGTATCCCAGCGCGCGTCACCGCTGAGGTACATATCGGTAAATCGCTTTTGTTCCTCGGAAAGTTGAGTATCATCAGGTGTAGACATATGAAAAGTTGCTCCTATTCAGTTTAGCTCTTATTATTACTATAACATGAAAGAACAACGGTATTCTGCGCGGATGATATATTTTTTCATAATGCAGCAACTTGCATCTCTCGCCGCGCTTCCATACCACCTGCAAGTCAACACAACAATATTCTGCCAATTTTGACGGCAGAATCCATCAAATCAACCTCGACCACGTTTTGTGATATGCTATAGAGAAATACTGCATTACGCACATTTCACAAGCAGATTTATTATGTGTTTGTGGCTATAGGAAGTTTACGATACAACCTTGTCACAAAAACAATGCCTTTTCCTTTTGGCGTATTGCAATTTTTTTTCAGGAGGGTTTGTGTATTAATGGATATTACCACTGTTTTAACCCGCGCGGTTGCTCAAGTTGAAAAAGAAGATGAATTAAAAGCGCTGCTGCAGCAAAAAGGTCGCCGAGGTAAACCGCTTCGGGTAAAATTAGGCTTCGACCCCAGCCGCCCCGATCTTACCTTGGGGCATGGTGTGGTTCTGCGTAAATTGCGCCAGTTTCAAGATTTAGGGCACACCGCGGTAGTTATTGTCGGCGATTGGACTGCCCAGTTAGGAGACCCTTCCGGGAAAGAAGGCGCCAGAACTCCGTTAACTGCGGATGAAGTGAAAAGCAACGCCCAAAGTTATTTAGAACAATTCTTTACAGTCGTCGATAAATCGAAAACTGAAGTGCGCTGGCAAAGTGAGTGGTTTAATGAATTTACCTTAGCCGATGTGTTTCGACTGGGATATCAAAAAACCGTCGCGCAAATGCTGAAACGCGACCACTTCGAAAAACGCTTCCAAGCTGGCAATGAAATTTATATCTCTGAATTTCTCTATCCCTTGCTGCAAGGATATGACTCCATTGCTGTGGAAGCTGATGTCGAACTTGGAGGCACCGACCAAACATATAACTTGCTGGTTGGCCGCGAACTGCAAGAACGCCGCGGTTTGCCGGCTCAGCAGATTGTTACCTGCAAATTGATCGTCGGGCTGGACGGTAAAGAGAAAATGAGTAAAAGTTTGAATAATTATATTATGCTCACTGCCGATCCAGCTGATATGTATGGAAAAATTATGTCTCTCCCCGATTACGCAATGGACGCTTACTATGAAGGTTTGACATATATTCCCGAAAAAGAATGGGCGGCCATGAAAAAAGAAATGGCGGCCGGCGCGTTGAATCCGCGCAATGTGAAAATGCGCTTAGCGCACGCAATCGTAGAGCAGTTCCACAATACACAAGCCGCGCAAGACGCCCAAGACGCATTTGTAAAACAGTTTCAAAACCGCGAATGGCCTGAAGATATGCCGAAAGTATATTTACGGCAGGCCACTACAATTGTGCAATTTATGGTTGATAACAAAATGGCGGCCAGTAAATCTATGGCGCGGCAACTTATTGCGCAAGGCGGGGTTTCTATCCGCGCCAATGGCGTTACAGAAAAAGTAACAGATCCTTTTCAAGAGCTGGAAGCGCAAAATAACATCGAAATTCGTGTAGGCAAATTAAAATACGCCAGAATTATGCACGATTCTCGGGAAGCGGCGGATTAATTGATGGACACGCTTACCCGTAAGCCGTGGAGAGTTATTATTGAAGATGCTCCAAGATCCGGCGCTTGGAATATGGCGGTAGATCGCGCAATTATGGAGTTCGCGGGAAATCACAAAGTTCCAGCAACTTTGCGGATATATCAGTGGCGTCCGCCGGCGGTTTCTATCGGCAAAAATCAGCCGGGGGATGTTCTTTATAAAGAAAAAATGCGTATTGACGGCGTTTCCGCTGTGCGCCGCCCTACCGGCGGATGGGCAATATTTCATACCGATGAGCTGACTTATTCCGTAGCAGCGCACTCCGATGAACCTGCCCTTGCCGGCGCGCTCATGACTGCTTATGTGCGTATCAGCGCCGCATTGATAGCCGGATTAAAACACCTTGGGTTGAACGCCCAACAGGCGCCGCAGCCAAAAGCAGAGCAAAAGCAGGATCTTGTAGCGTGCTTTGCCGTGCCTTATAACAACGAACTGACCGTTGACGGCAAAAAATTGATGGGCAGCGCACAGGCGCGGCCGCTGAGAAAGTTATTGCAGCATGGGTCACTGCCACTCACCGGCGATGTGGGCCGCGCCGCAGATTATCTAATGTTCACGCACGAGATGGAACGCGAGAAATTACGCGATCATTTACGCGCGCACGCCGCAACTGCCTCGGAATGCGCAGGTCGCGAGATAACGTTTGAAGAAGCAGCGGCAGCTATGATTCAAGGGTTTTCCGAAGCGCTGCCGATTGAATTGATTCAAAGCAGCTTATCTGATGAAGAGATTCAATATGCGCAGGGAATTCTGCCGACAACTTCGGTATAATACAAAATTTGCGATTTTGCAGATCTGCATCAACCTGCAAAATCGCAGACAATACGCAACGTATCAACTTAACAAACCAGATTCCGGCTCGTGTGGCACACTTTCTAACGCCACTCGCAGCGCCTCAATTTCTGCAATGTTGGAAGATTGCAGCCAAAAACCACGCGCGCCGGTTTTCACCAACCAAGCTGCGTCAGCTTTATCAGGCGCATTTTTCAATGTAACAATGGTTTGAAACTGCAGCATTGCAATTAACCCTGTTATATAACTCATCTCACGAATTGTTGTTTTCGCCAGCGCATCTGCCGCTAAATCCAAGTTCAGCGCCGCAGCGTCTACCGCTAGCGTATTCGTTGTTTTAAATTGCATATACAGCGGATCATCCTTCGGTGGGTCCAGAAATATCACTTTCTCTAATTTCTCAACTTTAACACCGATTAGCCGCGCAGAAGTATTAAAACCCAATAGTACAAATAACGCGCCGTCTTCATGTAGTTTTTGCAATGTTTCTTCCGTAACGTCCGGCGACTGGCGTACATCGACGCCCCACGCCAATTTCGCCGCCTTCAGGTCTGATGTATCTGTTCCGGGAGTAATAACGGCAATATCTACCCCTGCGTTTGCCAAATCTGTCGCGCGGCTGCCTGTGGCATACGGCGCAATAATAGCTCTGGCTTTGGGTTTGCGCGAGGCGCTGCCCGATCCGATGAATCCAAGAGATGATCCTGTATTTCTAACTGCATTTGATAATATTTCGGTTAATTTTGCCATAACATGGTTCCTTTACTGTATAGTTTCTTTATAGTTTACACATTTGCAAATACGCATATTTTGCGGCGCATTTGCAATGTTCGCTTTTTCCCTAATACAAAGGTATTGTACAGGAATATTGCAGATTATTTCAAAGTTTAAGAAACTATTTTTTTTCGCACTCTACTCATTAGTATTCGCCATTTTTATGCCTAAATGAAGGCGAAGAGATATAAATGGCCTACTGTACTTGCTTAACTGCTTAAAATTTCGTATTCTAGGGTTATGAAATATTCCTTAATGGAATAGTAATTCATCCGATAGAAATAAAAACAGCAAAAAAATCATTCCTCAAAAACTTGGCAGCTTACAAATCAAATTTTTCATTGAAACACGGATGGAAGGCGCAAAATTATACTATGCATACGCTTCGATCTCATCGCTTCACTTGGTGGAGAAATTTTCTTTTTTATTGTTTTTGCGTGGTTGCAGTGCTTATGTCGGCGTGCAGTTCAACGTCAAGCGCCGTCACGGCAAAACAGTCGCCTACTGCAACATCAGCGCCAACTGCGACACCAACTCCCATAATCACAAACACTTCTTTATCGGCGCTTGTGGCAAACTATGTAAATTCAATGTCTTTAAATGACAAAATTGGGCAATTAATTTTTGCGCAAAGCTATAGCGGGGGAATTTACCAGTACCCTACATCGGCAATAATCCAGCAGTTTCATCCGGGCGGTTTAATTGTTTACGAAGGAGAACTGCAAACTTTGCAGCAATCTCAGGATTATTTCAAGAATATTAAAGCGCATTCACCTATTCCAATAGTTATCGGCACAGATAATGAAGGAGGAGCCGAATGGCGGTTAAGCAATATTTTTCAATTTACCCCACCTTCGGCATATACTATTGGGTCTACCGGAAACCCTGTTTACGCATACCAGCAAGGCACGCAAATGGCGTCATATATCACACAAGTCGGTATGAATATGGATCTCGCGCCTGTGGTTGATGTTCACCCAACCGGTTTTGACAGAGATTTTAGCACAGTGCCCAGCGAAGATGCCCTTATGGCGGGTTCTTGGCTGGCCGGGCTGCAAAACGCCGGTATTATAGGCACACTGAAACATTTTCCCGGTTTGGGAGACACCTATCTCGATCCACATATGGGGCTTCCAATTGATAACAGCTCTTTGTCGCATATTGAAAGTTATGGGCTGGAGCCGTATCGACTTATAATTAACAGCGCCACACCGCCGGATGCAATTATGACCACGGATATTCTTGTAAGAGCAGTCGATCCAAATTCGCCGGCAGAAATTTCCTATAAAGTTATCACCGGGTTGCTGCGCGATCAGCTGCACTACAATGGGGTTGTTATTACCGACGCTTTGTATATGGGTGGTATGGGGCAATATATGTGCCAGCTGGATAATGTGCAAAACTGCGATCCGCTGACATATGCGCGCAACAACCCAAGTGTGCTGGCGCGGTTAGGTGTTATGGCGCTGCAAGCAGGGTGTGATATGATCTTAGGCACATATGATGTTGCTACCACCCAAGCAATGGTAGACGCCATTAAAGCAGCGCTGAATAACGGCCAATTAACTATGGCGCGCATTGATCAATCGGTAGAGCGCATCATTATGATGAAGGTTACGGCGGGATTAATGAAAATTCCCGGTATGCCTTAAGTTAATTCAGCGCCGGCTATCACCACAACATATTCACCGCGGGGCGCATGCGTTTGAAAATATTCAGCAAGTTCGCGCAGTGTTCCGCGGTGCATCGATTCATATGTTTTCGTTAACTCATGCGCAACCGCTGCGGGGCGATCTCCAAATAGAGTTACTGCGTCTTCCAAAAACGCCGCCAATCGGTAGGGGCTTTCATAATATATAAGAGTATAGGGAGATTGCGCATCGGCGCTAAGAAACTTCCGGCGTGCGCTGCTTTTATTTGGCGCGAAACCCCGGAACGTGAAGCTGTGCACCGGCAAACCCGAAAGAGTCAGCGCAGGTAACAGCGCACTTGGCCCCGGCAGCGCCTGTATTGCAATCTCTGCTGCAATTGCGGCTTGCACCAGCCGATACCCCGGATCTGAGATACCGGGGGAACCGGCGTCGCTAACCATTGCAATTGCAGCGCCTTGCTTGGCCAGATCAATGATTTTTTGCGCCGCATGTTCCTCATTGTGATCGTGATATTGCAGCAGCGGCTTAGCAATAGCATAGTGTTTCAGCAGCATTCCGGTAACGCGAGTATCTTCACACGCAATATAGGTAACAGCGCGCAATGTTTCCAATGCGCGCAATGATATATCCGCAAAATTACCGATAGGCGCTGCAACCAAATAAATTGTCCCTGCGGTTACAGCGCTGGAATCGGCGCTATTTGCCGGTGTTTTCTGCTGATTCATCTTCCCCGCCAAATTCTTCGTCGGTTTCTTCATCTAACGTTGTCGCCATAGCGCTAACGGTATCATTTTCCTGCAGATTAATCAGCCGCACGCCTTGGGTTGCGCGACCTAATACAGGAATATTGCCAATCGAAAGCCGAATAACCGCGCCATTTGCCGAAATCAGAACGAGGTCCTTATCTTCTTGAGTTAACACACGCGCCGCAACAATCAGGCCGGTTTTATCCGTTAACCGTGCAGTTAATACACCGGAACCACCGCGGCCTTGCAGATTATATTCATCTACTTTCGTGCGTTTTCCATATCCGCGTTCCATTACTACCAGCATTTCGCCGCCTTCTCGCGCTAACGCCATAGCCACTGCGGAATCATCATCATCCAGACGCACGCCGCGCACGCCGCCGCTGGTTCGCGACGCTTGACGCAGATCGTCTACCGAGAAGCGAATTGCCTGCCCATGAGAAGTTACAAGAATAACATGATCGTGCACATCAGATAACTTTGCGCTAATCAATTCATCGCCTTCTTCAAGATCCATCGCAATCAGGCCCATACGCCGCACAACAGCAAATTCATCGAGCGAAGTTTTCTTAACTTCACCGCGGCGTGTTGCAACAACCAAGTATCGGCTGGACTGAAATTTAGGGACTGCGACAAGCGCGGTAACTCGTTCTGAAGTATCAATGCCTATTAGATTGCGAATATGCTCCCCTTTTGCTTGCCGGCCGACCTCCGGTAGTTCATAGGTCGCCAATTTAAAGACACGCCCTTTATCAGTAAAAAACAGCAATGCGTCATGCGCGTGAGTAATCAGCAAATGAAGAATGGTGTCATCTTCACGGGTTGTCATGCCGGTTTTGCCGCGGCCGCCACGGTGCTGCGAACGATACACGCCGGTAGACATGCGTTTGATATAATTTTGTTCCGTCAGCATAACGACCATTTCATCATTCGGAATGAGGTCTTCCTCGGTAAACTCTCCGGCTTCATCATCCTGAATTTCCGTTCGGCGGGGATCGCCATATTTGTCGCGCAACTCCTGCAAATCAGCAATAATTATTTTACGAACCTCACCGATATCCGCCAAAATTGCTTCTAATTTTTCAATTTCCTGTCTGGTTTCAGCAAGTTCATCTAATATTTTCTGCCGCTCCAGCGCTGCAAGTCTGCCCAAACGCATGTCTAAAATCGCTTTTGCCTGTTCTTCGGAAAGTGAAAATTTTGCTATCAATGCTTGCGACGCCGCTTCAGTGGAAGATGACGCGCGGATAGTTGCAATCACTTCATCCAAGTGATCCAGCGCAATATGCAAACCTTCCAAAATATGCGCGCGTTCGCGGGCTTTGCGCAATTCATAGCGCGTTCTACGGGTGATAACAATTTCACGATAGTTGATATATTGGTTTAACGCAGATTTTAAGGTAATAATGCGTGGCTGGCCATCTACCAGCGCCAGCATATTTGCGTTAAATGCGCTTTGCATTGCCGTATACTTATACAGCTGATTTAAAACAGAGATATGCCGCGCGTCTTTACGTAAATCGATAACAATACGGTTGCCTTGGCGATCAGATTCATCGCGCACATCGGCAATACCATCAATTTTCTTATCGCGCGCCAATTCAGCAATTTTTTTAACCAGATCTGCTTTATTTACCTGATAGGGTAATTCAGTTACAATCAGTGAAACTTTCCCGCGTTCCGTTTCCTCAGTGTGCGCCCGCGCGCGAATAACAACTTTGCCGCGGCCCGTAAAAAACGCCGAGCGAATACCGTCGCGGCCATGAATGACACCGCCTGTTGGAAAATCCGGTCCTTTAACAAACTGCATTAGCTCTTCTATCGTTGCGTCCGGATTACCCACAAGGTAAATAATGCCATCACACAGTTCACGCAAGTTATGCGGGGGAATATTCGTTGCCATACCTACGGCAATGCCGGCAGCGCCGTTCAGCAAAAGGTTCGGCAAACGCGCCGGTAGCACCGTTGGTTCTTCTTCATTGTTATCATAGTTAGGCACAAAATCTACGGTGTCTTTTTCAATATCAACCAGCAATTCAGCAGAAATCGCCGAGAGTTTTGCTTCTGTATACCGCATCGCCGCCGGAGGATCATCATCCACACTGCCGAAGTTGCCTTGCCCCATCACCAAAGGATACCGCATATTCCAAGGTTGCGCCAAACGTACTAAAGCGTCATATACAGGTATATCACCATGCGGATGGAAATCTTTCAGCACTTCACCAACAATACCGGCGCATTTCCGAAAAGATCTGTTTGATTGCAGCCCCATGCGTTCCATAGCATATAACACACGCCGATGCACTGGTTTTAATCCGTCGCGCACATCGGGCAAGGCGCGGCTTACAATCACGCTCATAGAATAATCGAGATACGCGGTCTGCATTTGTTCAACAATACCGACCGGACGAATGGTTCCTGAATCCAAGGTAAACAGATCTCCTTTGACTATCTGCGAAGCTGCCCCGCATTCCGGCAAAGCAGTTGCAAGAGCAAAATATACAATTTATTTTTCGCGATTTTATAACACTTCATTATATCACATGCGGGCATATACGGACTTTTAGCAGTATTGCCGCGAGAAAAGATGTGGGAAGCATGAAAGTCAGCAATACAATGCATAGGAATGATTTTTGCGGCCTCTAAAGCACAAAATTTTACCGGAGCCAATCAAAACTGCATAGAAACACACGAATCATGGTAAACTAGTGATATACTTATGAGAAGAAAACCTTGTGTTTCTTTGACCAATGGTCAAGCGATTTTTAAGGTTGAGGATTTGGTGCCACATTATGACAGCGCCTTCGGATAATGTTTTCATCAGTTCAAGCGGATTGCCTAATAAAATCACTCAGCCAGAGCCAAGCCCGCTGACACGCGCAGCAACCGCACAAGACAGAGTTGCTAAAACATTGGAAGAACTGCGCCTGCAGATCTTGGCCGTACAGGCAGAAATTGCTGAACGCCAGCCACATGGTTTGCGCAGGGATTCGCAGCCGTTAGCGGTAAGCAAACTGGTTCCGCTGCTATCTCAAATGAATGCGGCAGTTAAAGAATTAGAGCAAGCGCTAACTGATGCGCACGAAACCATAGAAACGTTGCGCGCGGAACGCGGCCAGCTGCAGTCTTTGTGTGTCATTGCAGAGCATTTAAATTCAACATTGGAACGCACAGATTTGCTGGAACGCATTTTAACAGATTTGCTGCTGTTGCTGCGCGCAAACCGCGGCGCAATCTTACTAAAAGAAAAAGACGGTGAAAGGTTGCGATTTGAGGCGGCCATGCGTTCCGACGGCGCGCGAATTGGGTATGAAGATTCGGCGTGGATTCAGTCTATTGCCGCGCAGGTGTGGGTTACTCAGCAGCCGATGCTGTTAAAGCCGCCAGATATTGCCGAACGGATGAAGCAATCAAATACTGCGCCGAACGAGCAGATTTTATCTTTGCTGTGTGCGCCGCTAAAATTAAAAAATGCCTCAATCGGGCTGGTGTTTGTAGATCGGCTGGCGTCATTTGAGCCGTTTACGGTAAAACATATCGATTTGCTGGCGGCGTTTTGCAACGAAGCGGCAATTGCAATACAAAACGCCGATTTATTTGTGCTGCAGCGGCAAAGTATGCTGGAAATTTCTGCCATGCGCACATATACTGAAAGTATCCTCAGTTCCATCAGCAGCGGCGTTATGGCGCTGGATAACGATGGCCGGGTTACCCGCTTCAATCACTCTATGGAGCAAATATTAGGCATTTCTGCGGCAAATGCGCTGGATCAACCATATCTACGCTGCATATCAGCAATCGAAGCCCCTGAATTTCTGACAAAATTATCCACAACACTGGGGTCTTTAACACCGCAAGAAGAATTTCTGAAAGACGCCACAATCCGTGATGTCGGCAAAAAAACACTGCACACCGGATGGGCAGCGCTACGAGACACCGAGCAGCGCCGTTTGGGCAGCGTTATTGTTATTGATGATCTTACCGCGCTTGAATCAGCGCAATATGAGGCGCAAGTATTTCGCAAATATGTGCAGCAAGACATCGTCGATTTTGTTGTTCGCGACCCGGAAAAATCAGAGCTTGGCGGCGCAACAAAAGTGATAACTGTTTTGTTTGCCGATATCCGCGGTTTTACCGGAATCAGTGAGGCGATGGAGCCGGCAGCGCTTGTTGCTCTATTAAATGAATATCTTAGTATCGCCACCCATGCTATTATTGCAGAAGGCGGCGCAGTTACCATGTTTCAGGGAGACGCAGTTATGGCGCTGTATAATGCGCCGCAAGAACAGCAGGATCATGCGGTGCGGGCGGTGCGTTCGGCGGTGCGCATGCGTACAGATATTGAAGAATTCAGCCATAAAACTGGGCAAAGGCCGATGAAAGTTGGCATTGGTATAAACACCGGACCGGCATTGGTAGGCAACATCGGCGCAAAGGGAATACTGCAAAATTTTACTGCGATAGGTGATGTAGTAAATTCCGCAAAAAGATTGGAAGAAAACGCCGCTACCAATCAAATTTTACTTAGCGGCGCATCATACAGTTTGGTGGAATCAATCGCGCAAGTTCGCAAATTAGATGATTTAATGGCAAAAGGGAAATCTAATCCCATGAGTGTTTGGGAGTTACTTTCAATTTCAGAAAAGTAGGGGAACAATGGACGATACTTCGGAAAAAACACCAACTCAAAATTATAGCTCATTAGAAACAGTAGATTTAGACGATATTTTAACCGGCAGCGCATATCGAAAAAGAAAGCTCACACGGGTTGCTGTAATTTTCGGAAGCATCGCGGCGCTGCTGATTGCGTCATTATTAACGTATTATATTGGGATTAAGGGAAACCGCATATCACTTCAATGGATTAGCCAGATGAATCAGCCAAGTTTTGTTACCGTACCGGTTTCAGTTCAATCCAATATTATCCCATATAAATTAAATATTAACAGTCAGCAATCCTATACCATAAATACAACCAATGCCATTTTATATTTATCATTAACCAATCAAAATACAATTCAATTCAACGCTGCCGGATTATTTATTAAAAATTGCAATTTTACCTATTCCAATAACGCCATTCGAGTACAAAGCGGTGATTTTTGTAGCGCCTCCTCTTTACAAGGCACTACCTCAAAAGCTAAAATAGGGTTGAATTTTCCATTTGGCATGAATGATCTAACTCAACTCAATACATCGCTTTCACTGAATACGTCACTGTTTAGTCAACTGCCTACATATACGGTATTTGTTCCGGCAGGCGCAAAGTATCTAAGCGCAGATTCAGTTGGGCAAACGCAGCAATACAAAATTGCCCAAACTGCCATAAATGGTTATTATTTTTTTCTGCCAAACGGCACAGTTACGCCAACGATTAATTCGACAATTGAATCAGAAATTGGCAATAAATTAGCAATTTATATGGATATTTCTGTAGATGAATATTGGGATTTTATGGGAGAAACAGCGCCGATAGAACTGCAGCAAAAACCAAACTCAAGCAGTTATATAACAATGAAATTTGAGTTGGATTATCAATCAAACCCAATATCTTCTGTGCTTTCACAAGTAAACACCGGCGCAGCTCCGGAATGTTTAGCGGCGAGCGGAGGATTAAATTATTATATTGGAAACTTAGGTTATCATATTTCGATACAATCTTATCAGGGTTCCGGGGAATGTATTTTAACGGCAACACCGCCAACAAACACTGGCGCGATTGCAACCTATTATTTTCAAAACGGTATTTTTTTCAACGCAAACAGCGCGGCGCAAGTCCTTACACCGCACTTTCCGTTTGTATCTAACACATAAAGAAATATCGTTATCTAAATGCGTCAATTATCTGAGCAAGAAAGGCTCCCAATATACTACGTTGGAACATTTCTTTTCTCACAGCTTTCACAATATCTTGAAGTTCATGATTCCATGGCGCTAATTTTCCGGCTTTAGACCAATCAAGATAGGAAGCTGGAATCATACCTTTCTCACTATATACCGCGCCTCTTACTGCCCACCCTCTAGGATCAGTTCGGCTTAATGCGATAGTTTTATTTGCCACTTCCAAAGCTTGCTGTAGTTGCCGGTTGGCGGCTAAACATGTACAATATATTGTTTGAGCAAGAAGAGATTGAGGTTTAATACGAATAGCAGCTTCAGCAAGCATAAGCGCTTCTTGTGTTCTTCCAGCTAACGCAAGAATGCGAGCCTTGCTTACTAAAGGGTAAATGTTGGTCGGATCGTATTCCAAAGCTTGATCAAAAAGCTTAATTGCTACTTCATTTTGCCCCATATCGGCTAAAAGTACACCTTTTGAATAAATGGCAAGAACATTGGCAGGATTAGTCGAAATAATTGGATCAATGATTGTTAAAGCCAATTGATATTGTTTTAATCCACCCAATGCGCGAGTTTTGGCAAACTGAGCGTCAAGATTATTGGGTTCTAAAACCAGAACTTTATCGGCAGTTTGAACTGTCTTTTCAAAATTATGAAGCGCTAAAAAAGCTGTACAAAGCAACAAATTTGCTTCAATGTTTCGATTATCATTTGCAATAACCTGTTCTAAAACAGGAATTGCTTCCATATCTCTATCATCATCAATTAATTTTTTGCCAATTTCTAAATTTTCAACTACCATACGAAACCTTCTTTTTTAATTTATTGCATTATTAAATAATCAATATTTATTATTTAATAATATTTAATTCCACTAATTAAGATTTTCTTTACCACCTCCTTCAACTATATCGGGTGATAGCTCACTTTCAATGCCATGAGGTGTAAAATCTTTTTCTTGCGTATTTGGTTGTGGTTGGTTTTGATCATTACGAATCGATCTTCGCAAACTATCCTGAGTAATTGATGTAGTTCCAGATGAAGTTCCTCCACTGGTATCACCATGAGTCGGCATTGATTCAACTATGATATTATGTTTACTAATATATTGTTGTGCGGGAGAAACTTTCGTAGCAAGCTCATTCTTATATTTAAAAGCGGCAGTATTATATTCCTGTACAGCAGTTTCAAAAGTTTTTGCTGCTAATTTGCAAATCTCGATATTGTTTTTGCATTCCTGAACTTTTCTTTGAGCATCATAAACTGCCTGCCTATATGCGCTGCAATCTGGTGGATGTTCTGAATCACCGGAATTTTCACAGGAATATAACGCATTAATAGCCTGTTCCAGTTCATTTTCTGCTATTTCTAATCTAGTTTGCCACAATTTTTCTCGGTCAGAAATGGTATTACGCATTGCATCAATGCGTAACTCAATATTCCGAAATGCCTGTTCAGTGTCATTTTCCAATTTTCCTAAGGCTGTTCGAAAACGTTCCATTGCCTCTGTATCAGAATGTTGTTGACTCATTGCTAGCTTTTTTCTCCTTATTTATAAAAAGAATATTTATCGCATTTCATCAATTTCACGTAACTTAGCGGCGCGTTTTCGTAATGGTGGAATCTGAAGTTCAGCGTCACGCAGAAATGTTTTTAACATATGAATTGTCTGTTCATATTCTTGAGAAAACCTAATAAAAGCTGGATCTTGCCAAGTTTCATTCATTCGACTGTAATACACATTCAAGCGTTGCATATTTTCTTGCAATTGTGCATTAAATGACTCTAATTCGCGAGAAAATTTCTCGATATCCTCCCAGTTTTCATGTAAAATTGTCATAACTTACCTCCACATAATGTATGTTTGCTATCAAAGAATAAAATAATTAATTCTGAATCCTATTTTGAATAATTTGATTAATCTTTGCAACCCATCTTTCACAAGATCCCAAACTAAATGGACAAAACTCTTCAGTTCGACCACTATTCCAAAGAATAGCGCGATGATCTCGAAGAGACCCAACTGCGGCATAACGCGAATCAATGACTACATTAGAATCATCAGTTGTTGGCTGCGGAAAGACGATACGAATATCAAATTCAATAAGCAGCCGATTGATAACTCTGCGAATTTGCGAAGCACGATCACACCAAGCTATAATATGCAAATTTAATTCTGGTCCGAGTTGAACAACCGTTTTAAATTTTTCACCAAGCTCAGAAAATGAGTCTTGATAAATATCTCGTGCATTATGTATTCCGAATATAAAAATAAAGTGTGGAGACATTCGAGTAGATAATTGCTCCTCTGTTTGTGCAGTATGCACATAAGAAAAAGTTTCATCAATAAATCTCTCTAATTCTCTTCTTCTTACTACAGAAATATTATAAGGGACATTCTGTGGCATTTGGTTAAACAATTGTGACATAGCGGAATCTGTTTGATTAAAATCAAGTATTGTGATTTTAATTTGACTGGGTTGGTAAGAAGAAAACAGTGAATATGAAATTGAATAGAACATTGCAATTGCCCTAGTTTCATGTTCTGTTACAATAAGCATATTGCTGCCACTTTGCGGCGCAAACATTACATTCGTAGGGACCTTTATAGCCAGTGGTTCACCTAGCCATATAGTTGGACTAAGTGAGTATGAAGGCCAATTAGATTCTGCAAACAAATTATTTAACTGTTTATGTTTAGCAATATTTGCAAATGCGTCACCATTAAAGATAATCTGTTCACCGCGCATTGCAAACTGTACATGAGTTTTTTCCAAATTTTGTGCCTTTACAGCAATATCTGCTCTATCTTCTAATGTTGAATTTGCAGCTTGAAATTCAAGTTCGGAGCCTTTTTTACCACTTTCAGGACTATAAATACCACGTCCTTTACTAGATATCGAAATATGTGATGCTCTTGGATTATCTTCTAAAATGATCCGGGAATCAGCCTCAGTAGTTCGAAAAGCAATTCTAACTGCAATTTGAGAAAGTGTTCCATCGCTCAGGCCTTGGATACCTCTTAACGTTTGGGTAATTAATAGAAGGTGAATGCCAAATTTTCTGCCTAACTTTGTTAATTCATCAAGATAGGATCGAGCTGCTGTTGCAATGGCGTCGCCTTCACGAAATAATTCTTGAAATTCATCAATAATCAACAAAATTCTTGGCATACGTGCTTCAGGATATTTTTCCCTATATTTTGTAATTTCATCTACAGAGGTATTTTCCTCCAGTTCATTTTCATTGTCTAAGCCATCTGTATAAACATTTGCACGATTAAACATATCAGAAAATATTTCAGGGGTATCAGAGTTTTTAATAACACCACGAAATATTTTCTGACGAGTATGCATTAACTCCACTAATCCACGTATCACACTTAACCCGTATTCTCGGCCACTATTAACCGCAACTACTCGAGCTTGCGGCAAAAGATATTCTGAATAAACAGCAAAACCAACTTCATTCATATCTATAAGAAAAAATTCAAGCTCAGATGGGGGATACATAAGTGATGACGCCAAAATAAAATCATGCACCATAACTGTTTTACCTGAACCTGGCAAACCGGCAACAAGCGCATGTACTTGTGTATTACTGGAAACCAATTCAATATATTGCAGTTTATTGGCACCGGCTACACCTATTGGAACTTTTATACCATTTTTAGTAGAGTAAGTCCAATAATCTTCTGAACTTTTGGGAAGAATATCTACAATCGGCAATTCAAATACTTTATTTTCTTTAGCTCTTTCGCCAACATTATTAAGTAAATATGTAACTTTATCTTGCGGAGGCAATACATCAATTTTCAAGCCTGCTAAAGAAAAATTAGGTTTTATTATTTTAGGAATATTTTCTTGATAATCAATTACCAATTTGCAGTTTCTCTGAATATCTTCTATGGAGATTCCACGGTTTAACGGCTGTTGGGTATCAACCATTACAATAGAGCAAATACCACATCGAGGGCCATTCATTATCAAACTGATAAGCCGTCGGGCGCTATCATCCGAAAAATTTACCGGAAAATCAAATACAGATACAATCCTATAAGGCAACCGCATTTGTCCTGCGTTAGCGTTATATTCCTCAACGGAATTATAATCTTTCCGTAAATTTTCTTGTATAACATAATCCATATCCAAAACGAGTTGGTGAAGCTGCTGCTCGATATCGCGCATATCACTCCACGCTTTAGCTGAAACTAATTCGGGATCAAAATCTTTTAATCCCATAAACGCTGCAATATTTTCACCATGCCCAACAGGATCAAACATAACAAATTGTATTTGGCCCGCTTGCTGAGTAATCAGTAAACGTAACATAATAGAACGAATAAATTGTGAAGTATGTTCTTTTTGGCTGCCTTTGGTCAATACAAGGATATTCCCATTAGGTATATTAGCAAAAACTGGCGCAGCAAAATTACCAATTTCCATTGGTAAATTTATACTTCCAATCCTTGTTGTATTGATAATTTGATTTTGATTAAGCCAAGCAAACCATTCAGATTCCAGAAAAGTTTTATCTTGATTATCAAATTCTTTTAACAGATTTTCCCATGTTAAGCCTTGGAACGAAGCTGTGGAATTAAAATCCACATATTTAGTCAGCAAATTTTGATAGTGATTGCGATATTTTTCAAAGAAAGAATTTTTTTCACGGTCCTGATTTTCTAACAACGCAGCATTTTCATTATTAAAAGTTTGAGTAAGTTCTGCTATTTTTTGATTTTTTATATTATTTTGTTGATTAATTGCTTGATCTTTCCAAGCTTGAAGGATATGATTCATTTCGATAATTTCATTGAAATGATGTTTTTGGTTTTGAGTATTCAATGTTTGATAAATTCCCACCATTAAAATCGGGATTGCAAGTCCTATTAAAAGGAATGTCCAAATTGGATTTGTTGAATTATACAAGAAAATGCCAGATATTCCCAATAATATTGAAACCACATACATACCAGCTCCATTTGAACCGGTATTTAAAAATGTTACAATAGATTGGACAGTTGAAATAATATGTTCTGTATCTGATTGAATTTCTAAATCTGATATATTAATAGAATTCATACTGTTTCTCTGAGTTGGAATCGCATCATTCCAAAAAGAGAATTTTGAAGCTCCAACCATGGTGGTAATACTTTTTATTTGTAAATCTGCAGATGACACTTGCGAATTAATTCTTTTTATAGAATTATTTGCATCAGTTTCAGCTTGTATATTTTCTATAAAATAATTATTTTGAAGATTATTTTGATCATTTTGCTGTCTTTTTTGCAAATCATTTTTGTCTTTTATAAAATTAGTATACAAACCAAAATATTCATCATAAAGATTCTGCTGTTTTTGAAAAAGATCCATTGAAATAACTCTCCGATAAATATTATATAAATTAAGGTAAATTTCTTTCGACTTTCTCCATTGATTCAGAAAGTATTTCCAACCCTCTTTGGAAATTTCCATGTTCTATACAAATGGAATCGATATAATCTTTCTCAAATTGAGAAGAATTATGATCATACCACTTTAATTTTGTATCATCCCAAGTTTTCTTAAAATCAGAAAATATTTGATTATCAGAATTGATCTCAGAATTGAGATTCATATTTAAAATCCTCACAATTTTGTGCTATATTTAATTTTTTATTGAAGCAATCAAGCAAGTATTTGGGTCAATTATAACATATTTTGTCAAATATATCAATAGATTAGCTTTTAAAATTATAAATATATTTGGTTTCTTTAATTAAATCGTTGATAATATCAGGTAAAATAATTTTGAGCAAACATACTCCCAAATATTTGCTTTAATATATATTAAATACCATATTGACAAATCAATTAAAATCGATTATAATCGATCCAGATAAAAAATATTTTATCTTAATAATTAACGAGGTATTAGAAAAATGCAACCACAATTTTCTTCAAGCTCTTCGCAATCATTAGATCGTTGGGAGCACACTTGGTTAAGTTTACAATGGCATTCCGGATTTGCAGGTTTAGGAAAAGGCTGGGACCAGCCAATGGTTACACAGATTCAGCAATTAGGCCAGCAAGGTTATGAAATGACTGGAGTTGTTCAACAAAAAGATCCAACTTGGTTTATTCTGTTTTTTTAAACGACGGATTGTATAATGAATTACTCAAATTTTGTATTACCTCAAGGAAAAATTTAATTATGCGTAATAATCAAGTTGGCGCAATGATACAAACAATTATGGCTTTACCACAAGAACATCCGACAAGTTCATCTGTTATTACTGGTATATTTGGTATTATTCTTATTATTGGTGGTTTTTATATGAAAACACAACCACCGGAATACAATATATACAGCATTCCGTTAATTTTAGTAGGACTTGTACTTTTAATTTTTGTTGTGTATGCAGCTGTTGAAACTAAAGGCTTTACTATTTGGGGAGAAAGCGCTCCTGGGCACCCAGTTGCTCGTTGGGCAGGTCCAATTGGAATTACTCTTACAATTATTGTACTTTCAATTGCTTTTGTAATTGCTATTATAATTGGTATTATTATGATAATGGCTATAATAACAGCAATTGGAAACATGTAATGGATTTTTCTCCTTGGATTCAGAGCATTTCCCATTTTATTCAGATACTTCTACAAGATATCAAAAATTTATATGATCAATTTGGATATCTTGTAGTATATTGTACTGAAGCCATAGGAAATACCGTGTTTGCCAGTATCATCATACCAAGTGGCACATTTGCTGTTTTTGGTGGTTACTATGCCAGACAAGGTTCATTAAATATATTTGGTGTGATTTTTTTTGTTTGGCTGGGTATTATGTCTGGTTTTACTACAGATTATGCCTTAGGCAGGTTTCTATTATCTGGACCTTTTCATAAATTTGGGAATACTTGGGTGGGGAAGAAGTTACAATTTACTAGTCACCTTGAACAATCTCAAACACTTCTGAACAAACATGGCGGTAAGGCAATTATTATCTCACATGGTTGGGGGCATTTTCGAAGTTTCCTTGCCCTAAGCGCTGGAATAACTAAAATGAAGTTCAAAATATTCATTACATATGAGTTTTTTGCTTCGCTTCTTTGGAGCATAATCTATTGCTCTATTGGTTATTTTATTGGTATTGAGCAAAATGAATTATCCACACATCTTGAACTATTTGCTTTTGCCTTATTTATTACACTTGGTATTTTGATATTGGCTATTCAAATTGCCAATAGGTTCATTTCCAAAATTATTTTTTCTAAAACTTCTCAGAATACTCATGATATCGTCAATACTTCTGCCGTTCCTATTAAAAATAACAGTGACTTATCGGCAGATTCATTTTAAGGAAATCGCTATGACTAATAAATATTTAGCAATTAACTTTACAATTTTTGGCAGTATTATTTATTTGTTTAGTAATGTAATTTTGAGTAATAACCAAATAACTGGAAATCATAATAATTTAAATTCTATTTTAGAAATATATTTTTTATCAAAAATATTAATTTTAATTGGGTATTTTATTCTTTTTATTCATATTGATCAGAAATTTTCACAATCGATAAATTGGATTATTGCTATTGGTTTATTTTTGGGATTACTACAGTATATAGCCTCTTTATTACTTTATAGCAAAGTTATTTTCTTACATCGATTTTTGTATTCTATTGCCTCATATAATATAACCCCAATAAGTACATACATTTCCTTATATTTGGCAATTTCTCTTATTATTTGGGGGCTAATATTATTTAGCAAAAAAAATATCACGAGATGGTCAACGTTAGGTTTTTTATTTATTCCGTTATCATTTACTAATTTAATGTATTATTTATTACGTTCTTTAAATCATATATATCTAGATTATTATTTTAAAATTTATAACCAAATATGGTTTTTCCTTTTAATAACTTTCTGTTACATGCTTCCAGCTTTCGGTTTACTTTTTGATATTTGGAAAAACAGAATAGTCATCAAAAAAGGATAGGTTTGTAAATTTTGTACTTTTAATTCCTCGTTATTTACTCACCTTACGCAGGATGAGCAAAAAGGAACAAAATGAGGCATACTAAAAGCAGAGAGAAGCACAAAGGGAAACAAGTATGGCAAAACACAAATCAACAGCCCAGCAAGAGGAAAAGCCGATCA
>JAJYBV010000048.1 GCA_021778805.1 Chloroflexota bacterium
ATTGGACGGCTTCCCGCTTAAATTCGGCGGTGATTGTTCTCTGTTTGCTTGTCATTGTGATCCTCTCTTTGCGACAAGTATATCACCTGGCTCTTTCTCGTCTCTATCTTTTCGGGGGAATCCCAATTGAACCACCGCGCGGTACCCATATACAGGGATTCGCAAGGGGCGGATGCCCCTTGCGAGTTGCATTGGCAAAGCCTGTGCGTCACCCCCAAATGCGACGCAGGTAAGCCGGCATTAAATTAGCTTCCTTCAGGGCGGTTTTCTTATGCGCAGAACTTCCATTACGCGAATCCGCGGCAGGTAACCGCTGCAACGGCTGACCAATTCGGCGCTGCGGCAATGTCTCGGATTCAACGAACCGCGAGGATACGCCGGCAACAGAACGCGCAACCGGCAACGCCGGCAATAATTCAGCGTTTGCCGCTGCCTCTACGAGTGAACGGGCGTTTTGAATCACCTCATTACTAAGATCCAGCGTATTTCTTCGGCAAATTTCTTCGGTCGCCGGCTCAGGTGGCAGCTGCGGCTGCTTTAATACTGGCGGCGCTTGCTGAAAATCTGCGGCAAGTATCGTTACATCAAGTCTATCCCCAAGTTCAGGATCCGGCATAGCGCCGAAGAGCGTAAAAGCATTTGGGTGTACTTTTTGCGAAATATACTCAGCAATTTTCCTTGTTTCACCCAACGTCAGCGACTCTGAAGCGGTAATATTAAAAATAATTTTTTGCGCGCCGGTTATATCATAATTTACCATCGGATTGTTGATTGCCGCCTGCGCCGCGCGAATTGCCCTGCCAGATCCCTCTGCAGATCCGGTTGAAAGCACAACAGGGCCGGCGTTTACAAGCGCCGCGCGGATATCAGCAAAATCGAGATTAATCATGCCGTTTTGCAAAGACAGCCGGGCAACACTACTAAACGCGCTGCGCATAATTTCATCCGCTTGCGAAAACGCTTGCAGCAGCGTGCTATCTTCAGCGGAGTTTTGCAGCAGTTTTTCGTTTTGAATAATAAAATAGGCGTCGGCTTGTTCTTGCAATGCGTGCAGACCGGTTTGCGCAATCGCCATCCGGCGTTTCCCTTCAAATTGAAACGGCATTGTTACCGCGCCGGCTGTTAAGGCATTCATCCGCCGGGCAATCCTTGCAATTACCGGTCCGGCTCCGGTTCCGGCTCCGCCGCCTAAACCATATACAATAAAAACAAAATCAGCCCCGTGCAGCGCTTCCGCAATATCTTCGGCGCTTTCTTCAGCCGCTTTTGCTCCTGCGGCAGGGTCGCCGCCGGAGCCTCTGCCATATAATGAATGCGGACCAAGCAATATTTTGGTACGGCACTGAACAAACTCCAGCGCTTGGGAATCTGTATTCATTGCAACGCATTCGATATTTTTCCATTGCGAAAGATGAAGCCGATTAACAACATTACCACCGGTTCCGCCGGCGCCAACGACTACAATTTTGGGTAAATGAAATATTCCTTCAGGATCCATAACAATATTCCTCTCAATTTCAGAAAGTGTACCGAAACGGTATAACGATTTTAGTTTTCCCATATCGGGATAAAAGAATGACAAAATAACTTCATTGTGCGACAACAACAGTTTCACATCCATAGCAATATAAAGCGATGCGATAACCTCAAACTAACATTCACTAAACAGAAAATAAATTACAATAGGCCAAACATAAATTTTATTCTCTGCATTGCAGCTTGCAGAAAATTACCGCCGGATTGAGCCGGTTCCGCCGCAAGAATTTGTTCCTGCCAGCGCAGTAAACCAATTACCGTTGCATAACTTGGGTTGGTAAATGCGTCGGTCATGCCATACACGCTGTGCGGCGCGCCAACCCGCGCCGGAGCGTTGAATATTTTTGCCGCAAGCTCTGTTATCCCGGCAAGTTTAGAGGTTCCACCGGTAAGAACTATTCCGCCAGCAAAACATTGCTCAATTCCCTGCCCATAGATTTCATCGCGAATATGCAGTAAAATTTCCTCTATACGCGGTAAAATAATTTTCTCCGCCAGATCATATCGCGAAACAACCTCCCGGCAATCGGGAAGAAATTGACTGAGATCGATCATTTCAGCGCGGCTAATATGTTCACCTCCGGCAGCGCCAAAAGTTATCTTTAGCTGCTCGGCAATAGATGAAGGCAATCGCAGCCCATATGCAATATCATCAGTAATCAAATCGCCGGCTTCTTCCAGCGCAAAAGTTTGAATGGGGCCACCGTCACTAAATACAACAACATCACTGGAACCGGCGCCAATATCGATAAGAGTTACCCCCATATCGCGTTCCCCGGGCGAAAGCGCCGCTTCGGAGGAAGCTAAGCCCGAAACAACCAATTCGTCTACAGAGATACGCGCCGAATTAGCGCACTTCACTAAATTGCGTTGTGCCGCGGAAAGCCCGGTGATGATGTGCGCCTCAACTTCCAATTTATGGCCGGCCATACCGATAGGGTTTTTAATGCCGCTCATGCCGTCGATAGTATAGGTTCGCGGCGCCAAAGCTAAAATATTTCTGTCCGAATCTAAGGTCATAGCGCCGGCAATATCAATAACCCGGTTCACATCATCCATAGTAATATCTCTATCAGATGGCGTTATCGCAATAGCGCCGCTATGGTTGAATGACTGAATATGCTTACCCGATATTGAAAACACTGCATGTGTCAGTTTTAATCCGGTTATTTGACTTAACCGATCGGCGCATGACGAAATTGAATGAGAAACTTCTTCAATATTGGTAATAACCTGTCGGCGTATGCCATGTGTTGGTATTTCTGTCACACCAACTATTTGCAGTGTTTTATCTCTGCTCAGCCGCGCAACTGCCCCCGCTATTTTTCTGGATGATACATCAAACGCAGATAATATTTGATCTTTCATGGGTATCTCCGATGTCTTAACCTGTATCCAAGCAATCTTGTTAGCATAGTAGGCGCCAATTCACCGTCTCTTCCCCTGCTCACAAAAAAATAGGGAGCCAAACGCAGTGAAACGTTTGACTCCCACACAGAGGGACAAGAATAAAGGTATATGTTACGCTGTAGCAGGCAATGTGCCGAGTGTTACAGTGACAGAGATATCTTTCCCGCCGCGATTCACATACACTGTCACCTTATCGCCGGGATTTTTGGAAACAAGGTATGTGCCTAAACTTGTGGCGTCGGTAATCGTTGTGTTGTTAATTTTATAGATGATATCGCCAACCTGCAAGCCTGCCGAAGCTGCCGGGCCGCCGGCAATCAGCTGCTGAATATAGGCGCCGCTGGAAATCGGCAGATTATTATACTGCGCAATTGCCGCAGTAACGCTGACAACATCCACACCTAAATATGAACGCCCGGTATTTACTACTTTGCCGTATTGAATAATTTGGTTGGCAATAAACTGTGCGCGATCCGAAGGAATAGCAAACCCAATCCCCGATGCGGTTGTGCCATATTGCTGATCGATCATACCAAGTGTGGGAATGCCAACTAAATTTCCGGAAAGATCGATGAGTGCGCCGCCGCTATTGCCGGGATTAATTGGCGCGCTGGTTTGTATGGCGTTGGGTATCACGTTTGCCGGACCGGAAGATTCGCTTACGGTGCGGTTCAATGCGCTGATTATGCCAAATGTGGCCGATTCGCCTACGCCAAGCGGGTTGCCTACTGCGACGACAAATTCCCCGACCATAGCTTTCGCTGAATCGGCAAATTTAATTACCGGCAAGGTTGTTCCGGTGTTAATTTTTAAGACCGCCAAATCATCCGCAGCGTCTTGTCCAACAATTGTTGCGGGATAATTTCCTGTTGTTGTAGTTACGGTGATTGTGCCGCCATTCATAACAACATGATCATTGGTAAGTATATATCCGCTGGATGTAATGATAGAGCCGCTGCCTAAATCTTCTCCGCTTTGGCTGACGACGGTAATCTCCACAACCGCCGGTTCAACACTTTGAATTGCTCCTACAACGGAATTTTCAAGTGTAGCAGCGTTGCTTCCGGCCGGCGCGCCGGAAGAGCCGGAACTGCTGGTGACAATTTGTGTGGCTCCGGTTGCTGTTGCTGATTTTTGAGCGGCTGTTGTACTGCTGGAACACGCCGAAAAGATAAGAATAACAGCGCCAAGTAACGCCAAGATTTTAACTTTCAGAGACATGGATATATGTGCCTGCTTTCAATAAATATTTCTTCATGCAGATGATAAGTGCGATGCATTCAACTTCCATAGATTAATCTGCATATTTCAATGACTATATTGTTTACGATACCACTGGCAGATTTTGCTATTCAAGGTTTTTGGGTGGTTTGGTGTGATTTCTTAAAGATTATTTACAGTAGTAATGCAATTATCAAGATGTTGTAAAATATCACCACTAAGCCGGCGCGAAAGCTGCTTCAATCCGGTTAACGCGCCGAATTATACCGATTTCCATTCTTATTCTCAAAAAAACACATAAGCAACAGGGAACAGCGCTGTTCCCTGTTGCTATATTGCTGTCAGTTATCTTGCATAGCCATTGGGGTGATTCATCAGCCATTTCCAAGCGCTTTCAATGATGTCATCCAGCTCCGGAAACGCAGGTTTCCAACCTAATTCGGCCTGAATCTTCCTTGAATCGGCAATTGTAGCAACTTGATCGCCGGCGCGGCGCGGTGATTCAATGATTTGAAGCGTCCGGCCAGTTATGCGCTCGACAGACGCAATCACCTCCCGAATTGTGCTGCCTCGCCCTACACCCACATTATATATCTTTAATCCGGGATCTGTTCGCTGCAGCGCCACAATATGCGCTTGAGCAAGATCGCGCACATGAATATAATCGCGCTCCGCAGATCCGTCTCTGGTCGGGTAATCAGTTCCAAAAATATAAAATGGTTTGCCCTGCAGCGCGGCGCGCAGAGCCAAAGGAATTAAATGGGTTTCAGGTTCGTGCATTTCTCCATATAGATCGGATGCGCCGGCGGCGTTAAAATAGCGCAGTGACGTTGCAGTAAATTGAAACGCATCTGCGCACCAACGCAACATCTCTTCGGTCATTAATTTTGTAACGCCATATGGATTTGTTGGCGCCGCCAAATCTTGTTCTTGAATCGGCAGTTTCTGCGGATCGCCATACAGCGCGGCCGTAGAGGAAAAGACTATCTTTTTCACTCCAGCGTCATGCATCGCTTGAATAACACTTAAACTGCCCGACACATTATTTTGGAAATATACATCTGGGTCGCTAACTGATTTATTCACTTCAATAAAAGCAGCCATATGAATAACCGCTTCTATTTGATGTGCGGCAAGTGTTTGCGCCAGCCTCATTCTATCGGATGTATGGCCGCAAACAAATGTTGCCTGAGAACTTACAGCCTGTATGTGGCCATGTTCAAGCGAGTCATACACAACTACAAAATTTCCGGCTTTTAACAGCTCTTCGGTAATAACACTTCCAATATAACCGGCGCCGCCGGTCACTAAAACACGCATGGTTTACCCCTTGCACTTGATAAGATAGATGTTTTTTCACCTTTCTTCTTCAGAGTACCACAACCAAGGGCGCACAACAGACCCATAAAGTAGATTTACTGCTGCAGCCAAACATCTTAAAAAACGGTTTTTCCATAAGCTATTGAGCTAGCTCAGCGCTTAGATCTTGACGATATTCACTACGTCAAGTATGCTTGTTTCAGCAAAATAGATACCATACCATGCAGCGCATACTGCATATTCGCTATAATTTAACATAACCGCGCTGTTCAGGTAAGAAAGCGCTAAGCATTTCTAACATCTTGCTACGGAAAAATACCATTTGAAAAAGATTTTTCAACGCAGAAAAATACGTGCACGCTTTCAATATGAAAAGAAAGGCAGCGATAATTAAATGACATCTGAAGTTCGTGAACTTCGCAACCAGCAATCATCCATGGAACAAACTACCGACACAATGGATCATGCTATCGCGATATTGCAGCAGCACAAGCAAGAATGGACTGAAGTTCCCATTGCTCAAAAACTTGCGTACTTAAAACAACTTGAATACAATACCGGTCAAGTTGCGGAGGAATGGGCAAAAGCCGGATGCGCCGCTAAAGGCATTCCCGAAAACTCTCCATTATCCGGAGAGGAATGGGATTCGGGGCCGTGGAGTATGCTCTATGCTTTAAAAAGATACGGTGAAACGTTAACGGCAATTGCTAAAACCGGCTACCCCGAACTTAAAAATAATGCCGTGCATGTGCGGAGCGATGGGCAAGTGGTGGTAGAAGTTTTTCCGCAAAGCGTTTATGACAAATTGCTGTTTAACGGCATTACCGCCAAGGTTTGGATGCAGCGCAATGTTACAAAAGAAAACTTACGCGAAACTATGGGAACGTGGTATCGGCAGAAAGAGCATATCGGCAAAGTTGCGTTGGTGCTTGGCGCCGGCAATATTGCCAGCATTGCTCCGCTGGATGTGCTGTATAAATTGCTTGCCGAAGGTCAAACCGTTCTTTTAAAAATGAATCCCGTTAATGATTACCTTGGCCCAATTTTTGAAAAAGTTTTTGCGCCGCTTATTCGCGATGGTTTTGTGCAGTTGGCGTATGGCGGAGTAGAAGCAGGAAAATATTTATGTACGCATAGCGGCATAGAAGAAATTCACATTACCGGCAGCGCCAACACCCACGACGCTATTGTTTTTGGTGTGGGTGAAGAACAAAAAGCGCGGAAAAGCCGCAATGAACCAGCTAATATGCGAAGAATTACCAGTGAACTGGGCAATGTTAGCCCTACCATTGTAGTGCCGGGACCATGGAGCGAGGCAGATCTGCGATTTCAGGCAGAACATATTGTCACTCAAAAGATGCATAATGGCGGTTTTAACTGCATTGCTTCACAAGTTTTAATTTTACCGCAGCAATGGGACAAAACTGAAGGATTGTTGCAAGCAATTAAAGATGTTGTGAAAAAAACTCCGCTTCGCGCAGCATACTATCCCGGCGCGCGGCAAAGATTTTCCGCGGCGCAGTTAGCTCATCCCGATATGGAAATTTTGGAGTCGCCGCAAGATAGCGTTCCGCGGGCAATCATTCACCAAAAAGATTATACACAAATAAACGAATTTTGTTTCCAAACAGAAGCGTTTGGCAGTGTGCTTACGGAAACCCGCTTACCCGGAGAAGACGCAGCAGCATATTTGAAAAATGCCGTAGAGTTTTGCAATACTGTGCTTTGGGGAACGCTGGGAGCTAACATTATTATTCACCCGCAAACTATCAAAGCGCTCAGCGCCCAATTCGATGACGCTGTAGCTGCGTTACGATATGGCACAATTGCCATAAACGCATGGACCGGTGTGGGCTTTTTGCTAACACAAGCGCCATGGGGCGCTTACCCCGGCCACTCACTTTCGGATATTCAAAGCGGAATTGGCGTAGTGCATAACTCACTGCTGTTTGATAAAACTGAAAAAACAGTCATCGAAGCGCCGTTCTACCCGTATCCCAGGAGTTTTGCCAAAGGCTCGTTTACTATATTTCCCAAGCCGCCTTGGTTTGTAACCCATAAGCATGCAGCTTCGCTTGGGAAAAAACTGGTACAATTTGAACTGCGCCCAAGCATTGGCAAACTGCCAACTCTATTCATTGATGCGCTGCGCAGCTAGGCTATTCACCGCGATTTTCTTCGTCGATAAGATCTGCAGCGTTAATTGTGCCGCCTTGTACTGGTTCTGCCCCCGGCGGAATCGGTATATTTGGCGGCTGCGATGTTGGTTGCTGCCGCGGCGGATTTTCCATTGGTAAAGATCGATGAGTAATTGGCTGTGATGTGTGCGGCGCACCCGGTACAATCGGTGTTGATGATGGAGTAACCGGCAGTGAAAACGGCGGTGATATGACGGAATTGGGTCTGTTTTGCACATCGGGAGTATATGGCTGCGATTGTCCGGAGCCTAAATTGCGCGAAGTTGGCCGATGCAGCTGCCCCGTTAACGGGCGCGATCGTGTTCCGGTTTGATTCATCATTTGCGCGCGCGGCTGCGCCCGAACATACATTAATTCTACAAGTTTATTCAAATTAATAATTACTCCGGTAAATTGCCGCAACTCTCCATCTAAATTCCGCAAATTTCGAGTAGCTATTCCCAAATTATCTTGTAAAATTGCAGTATCTCGCGCGGATTTCGATACTTCTTCAATCATTTCTACAGTATAGCTAAGCGCGGAACGAAGTTTTGTTTGAATATCCCCATTGATGCGGGATACGTTTGCCGCCGCAATTTCTTCTTCAATAGCGTCAAACTGTATGGTAGACCTTGGCAGCGCATCTGTTTTTTCGGAATCTTCTGCTGAACCATTGGGGAACAGGGGCTGGTTATCATCAGAAAAAAATGTTTGAATAATTTCTTCAATAGAATTGGTTAATTGCTTTAGTTGCTTTACCGAGTCATCTAAGCGTTCCGATTGTGAACGCATGACGCCAACATGTCCTTGATCATTGGCAATTGCGGTTAAAACTGAATCCACTTTTCCGGCAGCTTCACCCAAAATATTGCGCGCTTCCAATGCGCTTTCTCGAATCAGGCCCAGTTTGCGCTGATAAGACGCCCAAGCGCGCTGCTGTGAAATGAGCGCAGACTGCATAAATGAGGCGTTTGCAGAAAAAATAGCCTGGTCGGTTGGTGTAGGCTCATTCAGCAATTCCGGCTCAATAATTAATCCGGCAATATCGGCAATTTGCTTAACCAGCATATTTAATTGGCCGTTCATCTGCCCGCTCTCTGTAATGCTGCTTAAGCGATTTGCTAACTCATTTAAAGCATCGGCAACCGGCTTTAATTCGCCGTCATGCACAGCTGCCCTAGCTGTATAATCACCACGAGTTAACGAAGTAACACATTGTACAATAAACAAAATATTTTCGCGCAGCATGCGCATCTGCCTTTCATTCGAAGCTTTTAAAGCGTCGTATTGCTGGCCGATGAATTCTTGGCGCTTCACCTGCGTTAATTCATTGGAGATATCAATAATAAAATGGGAGATCTGCCATGCAATAATTGCAACCAGCGCCTGAAGACCCATGGCGGCTACTGCAACTAAATAGGTTTGCCCTGCGTTAGTAATCGTTCCGGTCATAATTGCGGCAACTAAAGCGCCAATAGTAGAAACTTCGCAGATAAGCGCCGTTACAAGTGTCCATTCGGGGGAAAGCAGCAATCCAGCCTCTAAAATCGTCAGTAAAAAGGGAAATCCGGCCAACGCAGTATTAATAATCTGTCCGGAATAGAAGATTTGCAAAATCATATCCGCCAGTGTTATTGCTCCGCTTCCAATCAGCAAAATCCTTTGTGCTTGTATCATTGATCCGGAGGAATTACTAAACCAAGCAAATAAAAACAAAAAAAGTCCCGCAGCAAATACACCGGCTGTGAATAATTCTTCCTTTGGCATAAACGCTAAGGGAGTCATCATAAATAATAAGGCAATTTGCAGGAAAATTAATCGAGAGATTATTTGCTGCCTTCGGTTGCCATATTGATTGAAGTCCTCCAATGTGCGCTGTATCATTCCTGTCATGGAAGATGTGTTTTGGCTTTGCTCTTTTACATTCGAGATATGCCGTTCAATCGGTTCACTCACACGCGGTCGCATTGCTTTACGTCCTCACAATTATCTTTTCTACCACATGTATTGTACGCCAGTGATCTTTGTATCGCAATTGCGATAGTATCAACTTAGTACTTTCGCAGCAATCTTGCAAATATATTCAAATTTATTGCAGCACATCAAGCGCATAGCGCATTTCAGCAGCAGCTTCGGGATTTGTTTCAGCGGCCAGCGCGGCCAGCAAAATATCTTTTGCGGAAGAGGTTTGCATCTGACCCAACGCCCACGCTGCGTGCCCACGAATTAGCGCATCTTCATCACCAATCGCAACCGCCAATGCCGGAATGGCAGAAGTATCTTTGCTGTTTCCTAAGGCAACACATACATTACGTCGTATTCCGCGTCTTTTAGCCCGTTTTACCGGACTTTTTTGAAAAAGTACTCGGAATTCCTCTTCGGTAATGGCAAGCAGCGGTATGAGTGATGGCGCAGATTTTTCGATGGATTGCGGAGCAAATGGGCTGACAGAGCCATCTGATAAAACAGGGTTCGTTCGGCCAAGTTTTTTTAGCCGCGAAACCGCTACGGTATTAACCGGGCAAACCGTTTGGCACACGTCGCAGCCAAAAATCCAATTGCCAATAAGCGGGCGCAGTTCCATCGGTATAGCGCCGCGATGCTCAATCGTTAAATAACTGATGCAACGGCGCGCATCCACCACACCCGGCGCAACTATGGCTCCCGTTGGGCAGGCAGTTACGCAAACGGCGCATTTACCGCAAGATAACGCTGTTGGCGGATCCGGCTGAAGCGCTAATGTGGAAACGATTTCCGCTAAAAAAAGCCATGACCCCCACTTGGGGCTTAAAATATTCGCATTTTTCCCAAACCACCCGATTCCGGATCTTTGCGCCGCCGCGCGATCTATCATCCGGCCGGTATCAACAAAAACACGTGTTTCAAAAGAATCACCAAATTCAGGATCCGGCAGCGTTTTTAGCTGTTTTATAAATGCTTCTATTCGTTTCCGAATAATATCATGATAATCGAATCCGCGAGCATACCGCGAAATTTGGCCGCGCGGTATGCCGGGAACAGATTCGGGTTCCGCTGTTTCGATTAAATAAAATATACCCAGCGCGATCATAGATTGCGCTTCGGGAAGCAACGCTTTGGGGTTGGCAGAAACTTCCGCGCGTTCCGCGGTAAACCAATCCATGCCGGCAAAAAAATCCAGCGCAATACGCTCTTGGATTGCTTTTTGCGCTGTAAAAAACGGATCTGCTGTAGTAAAACGCACGATATCGAATCCGGCTGATTCTGCCACTTCGCGAATCATACGGGTACGTTGAGCAATACGAATTTGTTCGCTGGATTGAATAGTATCTGCCATGCTATTGTATCAACAAAAGAGCTATCAACGGCCCTTAAAATCCGCGTCACGTTTTTCAATAAACGCTTGCATGCCCTCTTTTTGATCTTCAGTAGAAAACAGCAAACCAAAGAGCCGTTTTTCATAAGCAAGACCAACTTCTTGGGGTGTTTCAAACGCGGCAAGCACGGATTCTTTAATAAAGCGGGCAGCAATAGGTGATTTTTTCGCAATTTTCCGCGCCATATTTTTTGCTTCTTCCAAAGCCTGCCCGGCGGCAGTAACCTTATTAACCAAACCCAGCTGATGCAATTCCTGCGCAGAAAAATTCCGCCCGGTTAAGGTCATCTCCATGGCGACAAATTTTCCGAGAGTGCGCGCTAATCTTTGCGTGCCACCGGCTCCCGGCATAATACCTAAATTAACTTCGGGTTGACCAAATAATGCGTTTTCACTGGCGATAATGATATCGCAGTGCATGGCAAGTTCACAGCCGCCACCTAGCGCATAGCCGTTTACCGCAGCAATAATTGGCTTATGAATTTTGCGGATTCGTTCCCAGCTCTCGAATCCGCCGGAAAGCATAGAAACCGGAGTTTGCCCCGCCATTTCTTTAATATCAGCTCCAGCAGCAAAAGCTTTTTCACCGGCGCCGGTAATAATCATCACGCGAACGGCGTCATTCGAGTCGCAAGTTTCCAGCGCATGCGCCAATTCCCCGACCAGCCCCCAATTCAGGGCATTTAACTGCTGCGGCCGGTTTAGCGTGATAACGCCAAGGGAATCATCTGTTTCCAGTGTTATATATTGGTAATCCATTTGACAAGAACCTCTTATTCGTACAAAATGATGGTAAGGGATATAACTGTTTATTTCAGCATATCACTTTCCAAGTTAGTTCAGCGACAAGTATCAGGCTGGGAAGCTCCAAACACCTGTGGACAAATGATCTTACTATTTTTTTCTTGCGCATCCGCAGAAAAATAAATAGGGTATACAAAAAAATTTGCAAATTGGCGCAATTTTCCCAGTTCGCAAATTGCTAAGGATATTAAAAGCGCGGATGCAGTTGGATAAAGAAACGAAACTAATTTGGGTTGGCAAAACATTGGAGAAGAGAAAATAACTTATTATGTCTGATTATTCAAATAATAATGATGAAACACAGCCAATGCATATTTACCCATATTCTGAAGATACAGTGGTAAACGGTCCGCCGCCTCCGCCTCCGGTTTGGAATACCCAAACTGGCCTGCACACCGGCGGTAATCCGCCACAGCAGAAAAACAGCCGTTCGGGAATATTATTTGCCTCAGCATTATTCGGAGCAGCTATAGCAATTGTGGTGTATCTCCTCCTTTCACACATGAATGATTTTGGCCAATACTTTAATGTTACTGCCGCACAGCCTACTGCAAACATTGTTACAGCTACCCCAATGCCAACCAGCACACCAACCGTTATTCCAACTTCCGCGCCAACAGTTTCACCAACACAAGTATCTGGTGGCAATAATCCGCCACCGGGATATACCGCATATTTTTCTCAAGATGGTATTTGGGAAATTTATCAGCCGCAAAATGCTGCAGTAACAACCGATCAAATTGATTTTTCAAATGAAACCGATTCCATTATTGCATTTTCACTTACGCAAAATGAACAGATGTTTGTATCAATTAACAGTTCAAATACACTCAGCGATCAAGATATATTTGACGCATTTTTGCAATATCAGAATGCAGATATGAGTACTTTACAGATAATTCAATCGCCTGTTCAAGTTACTGCCGGCAATAATAGCTGGGTTGAGTTTTCGTTTTTGTATAACGTTCAAGGAAACGATTCCAGAATGAAGGGAGTTATCTACACCACGCAATTTTCCAACGGGTCAGTTATACTAGTAGAAACTGCTCCGCGCACGAAATTCGCAATAATAAATAGCAAGTACTTCACAACAATGCTGAATTCATTTACTGTTTTAAGCCAAAATAATTAACGTACCGCAAAAGAAAGTTGTACCTGATGACATTATGTTTAGTTACGGGCGGTGGGGGATTTATAGGATCGCACATATCCAGAAAACTTTGCGCGCAAGGATATCAAGTGCGTGTTTTTGATAACGGATCTACCGGCAGCAAAGAGCGATTGGAAGAAGCACAAGATTCAATTGAGTGGGTCGATGGGGATATTCGTAATTTCGATCAAGTTTCCTTGGCGGCTAAAAACGCTGAAGTTATCTATCATTTTGCAGCAGCGGCCTCGGTGCAGCAATGCATATCAAATCCATTGGAAACACACAGCATTAATGTTACCGGAACTGCGCACGTTCTGCAAGCGGCGGTAGAAAACAATGTGCGTCGAGTTATTTTTGCTTCTTCATCGGCGGTATATGGCGATGCGCCGATTTCACCAAAACATGAAGGAATGCATCCGGCGCCAATTTCACCTTACGCAGTACATAAACTTGCCGGCGAATATTATTGCAGCGTTTGGAGTCGGCTATATGGTCTGGAAACTGTACGGCTACGTTACTTTAATGTTTTTGGGCCATCACAAACTCCCAATGGAGCTTATTCCGCTGTTATCCCAAAATTTATCATGGCAACGACGCTGGAGCAACAGCCGATACTTTATGGTGATGGAACGCAATCCAGAGATTTCATCTCTATTGAGGATGTAACAGACATTAATTTGCTGGCTGCTTTTTCTCCTAATTTCAGTGGTCAAACAATCAATGTTGGTTCCGGAGAAGCTATTACATTAAATCAACTTATTCAATATATCAGCGCATATTGGCAGAAACCGATTTTGCCAATATTGAAGCCTGCGCGGACCGGAGATATTAAAGAAAGCTTAGCGGATATTACGCTATTGCGATCGCTTGCTCCAGATCTAAACTTGCAAAGCTTTCAAGCAGGGCTGGAACAAACGATTACATGGTATCGCGAGCGGGCGCATAACTATTACGATGTGCGGTAATGCGAATCTGCCGGAGCAATATCATTCAGTTGGGCATCTAACGGCTGTTTTATCCGGGCAGTTGGCGAATGCAAATAGGCATACAAAATTGCGCCGCTAACACCGATAATAGAAATTATTCCCATTACACTTACCATCGGCTGAACACCAATGTGCTGAGCAAGAACACCTACGGTAAATCCACCGATGGGGGTAGTTCCGGCAAATAACAGAAAATACAAGCTAAGCACTCTACCGCGCAATTCCGGAGGAGAATGTAGCTGCAGCCCGGTATTGGCGTTGGTAGTAAATAATATTCCAAATACTCCCATTAAGAATAACAACACCAACGTTAATTGATTTGATGTCGATATTCCGGCGGAGAGCAGTAATATCGAGAAAATCATTGCGGAATACAGCAGTGCTTTCTGTGAGAAACGCGCATACCACGCCATAAAAATGGCCGCTATGAGTGAACCAATCCCTACGGCCGAAGTTAAAAATCCTAGTCCAAGCGCGCCGCTGTGCAGCACATATCTTGCTAAAAGCGGCAAAATGGTGTTGTAGTTATAACCAAATGTGCCAACTACTGCCATTGTAATCATTATGATAAATATTTGCGGAGTTTTCAAGGAAAAAGCTAACCCTTCGCCAACTTTGCGGAATACATTGCCCTGCTGTGGTTTTGGCGCCGCAAAAAATTCTTTTCTCCGCATCAGCAGTAAGCCGATAATAACCGGAACAAAACTAATGGCGTTTATTAAAAACGCCTGGCCTATTCCAACTAAAGCAATAACCGCGCCGCCAAGCGCCGGACCAATGACCCTGGCTGCGTTAAATTGTGCGCTGTTCAGCGCTACAGCATTTGCCAAATAATCTTTGCCAACAAGTTCGCTGACGAAAGCTTGCCTGGTTGGGTTATCAAATGCATTAATCAACCCCAATGAAAACGCCAATATATATATTTCCCAAAGCTGCACCGAATTCGTAAGCACCAGTACGGTTAATATCACTGCCTGAATCATCGATAATGTTTGAGTGACAACAAGCGCAGTTCGTTTAGGAAATCGATCGGCAAATACACCGCCAAACAACGCAAATATGGTAATTGGAATAAATTGCAGGAATGTTACTTCCCCCAACGCTAATGGTGAATCGGTAATTTTCAGCACCAGCCAGGCTTGGGCGGTTGTTTGCATCCACGTGCCGCTTAAGGATATTAGCTGCCCAAACCAATATAAGCGATAATTTAAAATCGATAATGAACTGAAAGTCTGAAACAATTTATTGAAAAATTTCATGATGATTCCTGCGGTTTTTGCTCTAATTCCACCGCTATGCTTGCAATGGCAGCCGCCACAAGCTCTAATTTCGCGGTGACAGATTCAATATCCGGTCCGATTTCTCCCGCAATGTTTTGTAAATATGCCGTGTTTTCGCGTGAAATCTCGCCGGTTAATACTACAGCAGATTCGGATAATGTTAATGGAGTGACTCTTCGATCGTTGGGATCTTCTCCTCTGCAAATAAAACCACGCTGAACTAGTTTTTCAACTAATTCACTTACTGTAGGTGGAGTTAGCCCCAAAACTTTGGTTATTTGGTTTGCAGTGCACATGGGATGAGATCTTACATAAAAAAGTATTCGCAGCAACGGCAACGAAAGTTTATGCTCTTCCCATGCCCGTAGTCGAGAAATATCTAGGGAATGAACAATTTTCCAATATGCAGTATGAAATCTTTTGAAAGTATCATTGGTCATAATCTAATTTTAACATTTCAAAGAATAATTAGGCAACACCGAACAATATATTGCGCAAAAAATGTTTTGCCGCATATATGATTATACAAATCGACAATTCTGCTGCAAAAATCAAATGTTTTCTTATAGCGCCTGTATTTCAGTGGATTCTGATTGAGAAAATTGCGTCTCTGCATGGCGAGCGGTAACTGAATAATCCATGATTTGAGAGGCAATATGCGCAAATCTGACGGGATCGCCGCTGGTCCAGTAATCCACATTGTGCTCTTTTGGCAATGATGGGCCGTCATTCAGCAAGGAACGCTGACTTAGCACAGCGCGAGTTTGCCTGGCAACCGCAGCGCCGGAATCGATAATTTGGGTGTGCGGTCCGGCTATTTTTTCGATTGCGCTGCGTATTGCCGGAAAATGCGTGCATCCCAGCACAATTACATCAGATCCGGCGTTTAATGATGGCCGCAAATAGGTTTCAAGGGCAGTTTCGGTTTCTAACCCACTGAATTTCCCTGCTTCAACCAAAGTAACTAAATCGGGGCAAGCAACGGAATGAAATGTAACTCCGGCTCCAAAATCGCTGATAAGTTGATTTGTAAATCTGTCTTGAATTGCGCGAGCAGTTGCGGCTAGTGTTACAACTTTTGTTTGCGTTAAGGTCGCGGCAACTTTTACCGCAGGAACGACCACCACAAACGGTATATCGGGAAACGTTTCGCGAAGCGCATTGCGAGCGGTAACAGATGCGGTATTGCACGCAACAACAATAAGTTTAACCTGATGTTCAGCAATCAGCCAAGCGGATGCGGCAATTGCCAGTTGGCGCACTTCTTCTTCGAGTCTGGGTCCATATGGGCAATTTGCGTCATCGCCAAAATAGATAAACTGTTCCTGTGGCAGTTCACGCTGCAGATCTTTTAAAACAGTTAGCCCGCCAAACCCGGAATCAAATACACCTATCGGCGCTTGGGAGAGATTGGACGGTGGCAATGTTATTGAGTTTTTTTCCGACATTCCGCGCATTCTCCAAAAATTTCCAAACGATGCCCGGACAAAGAGAAATTATATTTTTCAATAATATTCTCAAGAAATTGTGCAGGTAAACAAGTATCAAGCTCAATAATTTTCCGGCATGTTTCACAGGTTAGATGATGGTGGTGTTCAGCGCCAATGCGAACATGGTAACGATCTTCTCCATTGGCAAAACTGACCTGATCCAATACACCAAGAGCAATCAGCATATCAACAGTACGAAATGTTGTAGCGCGCCCAACTGTAGGGTCTTCGCTGCGCGCCGAACGCCATAAGTCTTCAATGGTGAAATCGCATTCCAGCCCAGCCATACGCGCCAGCGCATTCGCAATAATTCTGCGCGGATGTGTTTGGCGGAAACCAGCCTCATCCAATTTTTGAATAATACTGTCAGCGTTAATAGCGCAGAAAAAATTTTTCATAATAACACTTGCTATTCCCAAAGAAACATTTTGCAGCTTTATACGGAAACTGCTTTTCTGCTGCAGACACAAATCCTATTCGCCGGCAAAATACGGCAAACATGCGCAACCAGCAAGCAGAGAGTTATTGACTGAGATATACGCAGAAAAAAATCGCTCTGTTTCTTTCATTGTATCATATTCAATACAAGGGAAAACATATATTAGTGAATGCGCAGCAGCGCAGCAAACACAACACCAACTGCAAGCAAAACACCAAAATCTAAATGCAGTCGCGAAATTTGCGGCATGCCACGCGCCAATTTACGGCGATCTGTTTCCGGTAAAATAGTTTGAATATGGGAAATCGCCAGCGGCAGCGCAAACCAAATTATCAGTGCGGGATAGGGAAGCACACGAAAAATAACAAAAAGAGTTACTGCGGCAAAGCTGCCAAAGACCAAAAACATATGAAAAGCTTTGCCAGAATCTCTGCCAAAACGCACCGGAATCGTCATTTTATGTACTTTTTTGTCATCATCATAATCGCGAAGGTTATTCATGTTTAAAATCGCGTCTACTAAAAAACTAACGGGAATACTTGCTGCGAACACTTGCCACGACCAATGAGGTATTTGCACATAATAAGATCCCCAAGTCATCAAAAATCCCATGGCCACCATAACAAAAATATCACCAAAGCCACGCGCGGCAAGTTTAAACGGTTTAGCGCTATAAAAATAAGCAATCGCCATAGCAGCAACGCCAAACAAAAGTATCGCATACCCAACTTGAATGATTAGCAGAATTCCCAACACTGCGGCAGCGCTAAATACAGCGATACCACCGCCTAACACCTGCTTTGCCGTCATTTCATTGCGAAAAATAACGGTGCTAGCGCCAAGAGATTCGTGGCTATCCAGACCATAGCGATAATCAAAATATTCATTAAAATAATTGGCGCCAATTTGTAAAAATGCGCCAGCCAGCAATGCTTCAAAAAATGGCAGCGGATGAAACGTTCCGGCATAAAACGCCACCGCAGCTCCTACTAACAGGGGAGTTATTGATGCGGTTAGCGAAACGGGTCTGGCGGTTTTTACCCACACTTTTACTGGTGGATACCGGCCAACGTTTGGCGCGCCGATAGTATCTTCAGACATGGTTTTTATATTCCTGAATGATATAAGAATTTTGTGCAATGCGCATTAACCGGCGGGTGTGAAATATCCCGCCATACAAGTTGCGCGCATAAAAAAAACAGCGCAATGCATTATGCTGCGCTGGCTTCAGGATGCTATTTGCAGAATTACATATTGAGAAGAGGTCGGGGCGCCCAGATTCGAACTGGGGACCTCATGCTCCCAAAGCATGCGCGCTAGCCAGACTGCGCTACGCCCCGCTACATCTAGTATACGCAGAATTCAGCGAAAATGTCAAGAATATTGCACAAAAAAACACTAAGGCCTTATGATTGCTTTATTTTCGCAGCAATAAAATAAATTTGCGCGGCAAATTTTAATATGCTCCCACCAGCCATTCCACACTAATTTACGACTATAGGAATAGAATCACTTGAAATCGTATAACTATTGCCGACAACGCTTTTAGCAATATTTTTTAGATGGGCAATCTTCTCGGAAATATCTTCATAAACTGCGCCGGATGGTATATCTGTGGAATTCAGCGCGGCAATTGAAACCGTTACAATTGGAAATATTTTCAATTTTCCGGAGCGATCTTTTGCTTGAAATCCACCGGAAGCAATATCCTCGGGCCGATAAAACTCAACAGATTCGGCGGCAAATTTGCGGATAATTTCTTCACACAATACAACAATACATTCCGGCGCGGTTAATAATAAAAAATCCTCACCGCCGATATGCCCCAGAAAATCCTCGGGAGCGCCAAAATTTTTATCGGCATTTTTAATAATCTCGGCTAATTTTAAAATCATTTTATTTCCGCGATCAAAGCCATATGCGTCATTTAACGCTTTAAAGTTATCCAAATCAATATAAAGCAATGTCCAAGGCTGAGCTTTCTTCATCAGCAATTCAATTGCATTGTGAATTTGCTGTTCACCGGGCAAATGTGTAAGAGGGATGAGATACTCTTGCTGCGAGCGAATAAGCTGCGAGCGAATTCGCGCCAGCAACTCTTTTGGGTGTGTAGTTTTACAAATATAATCATTGGCCAGCAGCGAAAAAGCGTGAGTTTTATCTTCCGTAGTGTCCAAAGCAGTCAGCATAAAAACCGGAATATGATTCAGCTGGGGTTGTTCTCTAATTTGTTTCAGGGCTTCAAAGCCATTTAAACCAGGGAGTAAAATATCCAACAATATTAAATCGGGTTTTTCGCGTAAAGCGGCGCGCAAAACTCTTGGGCCATCAAATTCTTGAACCACAGCATACCCTTCGGAAGTGAGCAATTCTTTCAGCATTTCTGCATTTGAAAGATCATCTTCGACAACAAGAATTTTATAATTTTTGCCGCCAACGGTATAGTTACTGTTAAAATTATGCGCCGCAGTCATAAGTCCCTGCTTTCCATATTTTTTAAGTAGCAAGAATACGAAAAACCACATCAAAAATCAAACCAAAATAAAATCTAATAAGATTTTCTTGCTAAATTACATATTTTATAAATTCAAATCCAACGCCGCAGACAAAGTAATTCCTGGCGTCGCTTAAAAGTGTTTTATGTATTTATCGGCTAAAACTTACGTTTCGGCGCCCTATTGCATTTTTTATTTACTAGCGCCAAAAGGTAACTGCTGGTCTTCAGCAGAGGAAGATGTTTGAGACATAAGAACCGGATGTTCATGACGTTGAAACGCATCAAAAATTCGCTGGCGATGTTTTGGCAGAATCGGTTCCGGTAGCTGCGAAGGATCGAACCAGCCGACTTCAATTGATTCCTCTGTTGTAAACAACTCGGTGCTGCGAGGTTTACACCAAAAAGTCAGCACAACTTCATTTTTCTGTGGTTTTGAATAGACACCAACAATATATTCAATTGAAATTTCAATACCTATCTCCTCCATTATTTCACGTTTCAAGGCTTCATCAACACTTTCACCGGCCTCAGTTCCGCCGCCAGGCAAGTTCCACCACTTATTATCTTGTCTGCGGGCCAGCGCAACCAAACCGTTTTGTTCAATTATCCCAAAAACACCGATACGAAATATATGTGTAGAATCAGTTTTCGCCATTAAATATATTTTCCTTTCAAAAACATCAAGCATTGATGTCTATTCAGTCAGCGCAATAGTTCTTCCATAGTTGCTCTGCGCGCAATCGAAGCAGTTAAAAGCAAAGATTGCGCGCGAAGCTTAAGCGCTAAAATATGCTGCGCTACAAAACCTCAAAATACATACATACGGCATAAAACAATGTTTTTTCGTTTATACCTTATTGTAAAGTATTGAGAAGTTCTATTTCCAACTCAAAATTTCGCTAGAAACAAATTTGCATGAACATAAAGCTATCGTTTATTATACCCGGCGCCGCACAAATATTATTTTGCCCGGCGCCATTATTCAGCTACATCGGTAATCCACCAAGTAAATTACTGCTCAGCGGGCGCCCACTTCAGTTTTGGCTTGCGCGCCGCCAATGTTTGATCGAGCCGGCCGACAACAGAATTGTGCGGCGCGCCGGTTACTAAATCGGGATGATGCGCCGCTTCATCGGCAATCTGCCGCATAAGAGCAATAAATTCATCCAATTGCTCTTTCGATTCAGTTTCAGTTGGCTCGATCATAAGCGCCTCATGCACAATCAGCGGGAAATACACTGTAGGAGCATGAACACCAAAATCAAGCAGCCGCTTGCCGATATCAGTAGCGGTAACGCCATTCTGTGTTTTTTGTTTGGACGCTGAAAATACAAATTCATGCATACAGTGCCGATCAAACGGAAGATAATACAAATCGCTTAAGGCGCGCATCACATAATTAGCGTTCAGCACCGCGCTTTTGCTTACATGCAGCAATCCTTCAGCTCCATGGAAACGCAGATAAGTATATGCGCGCACCAGCACTAAAAAGTTGCCAAAATTGGCGCGAACCCTGCCAATGGAATCCGGACCGGGTTCTTTCCAATCAAAGGTTCCGTCATCAAGTTTCTCCGGCAAAGGTCCGGGCAGATACTCAACCAAGTGTTCAGCCACACCGATTGGCCCGGCTCCGGGACCGCCGCCGCCGTGGGGAGTGGAGCATGTTTTATGCAAATTCAAATGCACCACATCAAAGCCCATATCACCGGGGCGCACAATGCCTAAAATTGCGTTGGCGTTCGCGCCATCATAGTAAATTTGACCGCCTTCTTCGTGAACCATGCGCGCAATTTCAAGAATATTTTCATCAAACAATCCCAACGTATTGGGATTAGTCATCATCAGCGCCGCAATTTTTCCTTTATTTTGTTCCAGCACTTCACGCAAGTGGTCTACATCCACGCCGCCTTGTTTATTAGAATGAAGCTCACGGGTTTCATAATTTGCCAGTGAGGCGCTGGCGGGATTTGTGCCATGGGCGCCATCAGGAATAAGAACGATATTGCGCTGACTTTGCTGATGTTTTTCATGATATTTCTTGATAATCATCAGACCGGTAATTTCGCCATGCGCGCCGGCGGCCGGCTGCAGCGTAAACCGCTTCATGCCGGTAACTTCCCCTAAAATCTTCTCCAATTCATACAGTAATTCCAAAGCGCCTTGGATTTGTGAGACATCTTGCGCCGGATGTATTTTAGCAAAGCCATCCAATGATGCAATATCCTCATTAATTTTGGGGTTATATTTCATGGTGCACGAGCCAAGCGGATAAAATCCACTGTCTACCGAGAAATTGCGCTGTGAAAGATGGGTAAAGTGCCGCACCAGCTCCAGCTCACCAATCTCGGGCAGAGGAGCGGGTGTTTTACGAAGAAATTTTTCCGGAAGCAGATCTGCAACGGACTTTGCGGGCACATCCATATCGGGCATCGTGGCGCCGCGGCGACCGGGCGCCCCTAATTCAAACACTAAAGGAACTACACTCATTGCGCAACCTCACTTAGTTCTGCAACCAGCGCATCGATATCATCACGGGTGCGCGCTTCAGTTACCGTAATTAGAAGAGCATTTGGATACTCTAGGTAAGTTCTGCTTAAATCGTAGCCTGCCGCAACGCCATGCTGCCGCGCCTTGGCCAAGATTTGCGCAGGCGGTTTCGGACAAGAGACAACAAATTCATCAAAAAACGGCTGATCAAAAATCGGCTGAAAGCCGGGAAGCGCAGTGATGCGGTCAAAAGCATAGTGAGCGCGCTGAACGCATTGGGCGCCTAATTCGGCAAAACCTTGTTTGCCTATAGCCGCTAAATAGATAGTTGCAAACAGGGCAATAAGGGCTTGATTTGTGCAGATATTTGAGGTAGCGCGTTCGCGGCGGATATGTTGTTCGCGAGTTTGCAAAGTGAGCACAAAGCCACGTTGGCCGCGATCATCTACAGTTTCGCCGGTTAATCTGCCGGGCATGCGTTTCAGCAATTCATTTTTTACCGCAAACAACCCAACGGAAGGTCCGCCATAGCTTGGGGGCGCGCCAAAGCTCATACCTTCAGATGCGAAAATATCGGCGTTATACTCACCCGGAGGAGCGATAACACCAAGCGACGCCGGTTCAGTGACTACTGAAACAAACAGCGACTTATTCGCGTGAATAGCCTGCTCCAAACTTTGCATATCTTCAAGATTGCCGAAGAAATTCGGCTGTTGAATGATAACGGCCGCAGTAGTATCTGACAGATAGTTTTTCAGATCCTTGAGGTCTACCACGCCGGAAGGAGCCGGAATCTCCCGAAGAATAAAGCCGCGGGTCCAAGCGTAGGTAGCCAAAGTTTGCCGATACTGTGGATCGACACTGCGCGCAACCAGAATTTCGTCGCGGCCGGTATAGTTATAGGCAAGCAAAGCGGCTTCAACTGCGGCGGTAGAGCCGTCGTAGAGGGAAGCGTTCGCGGTGTCCATACCGGAAATTTGGCAAACCATTGTTTGAAATTCAAAGATTGCCTGAAGCATGCCTTGGCTGACTTCGGGCTGATAGGGAGTATAAGAAGTATAAAATTCGCTGCGCAGCGCCAAATGCCTGACAACGCTGGGCACATAGCGTTCATATGAACCGGCGCCTAAGAAAGAAACCATCTGTTCAAGATTGGTATTTTTTGCCGCCAGTTTGGTCAGATATTTTTTCAGCGCCGGTTCACTTAACGCAGGAGGAAGATCTAACAGCCGCCGCAGCCGAACCGATTCGGGAATTGCAGCAAGCAGTTCATCCATTGAAGCAGCGCCGATGCTGCTCAGCATTTCTTCTTGCTGCTGGGTTGTAGTAGGCACATATGTTGGCATAAAAAGTAATCACGCGCTCCTAACCGGCTATGGCCGGAGAAATTAATGGGTTTGTGTGTTTAAAAATTCGACATATTGCACGCTGTTCATAAGCTGCGCTGTTTCTTCGGTCGCCGATAATTTTATCACCATCAGCCAGCCTTCGCCATAGGGATCGGTGTTAATAACTTCGGCGGCGGATTTCAGCGCTTGATTTATTTTAACGATTTGCCCGCTTAAGGGAGCAAACAACTCGGAAGTTGCTTTCACCGAATCGATATCGCCGATATGTCTGCCGGCGATTGCGTCGCGTTTTCCGGCGTCATTCCAGGGAAGATCGATGGAGACAACTTCACCTAGCACATCTTGAGCATAATCACTTATTCCAATAACGGCTTCATCGCCTTCGATGCGCGCCCATTCATGTGTTTTAGCGTATAACAAATTATCCGGATGGTTAAGCTGTGTCATTACAGCGCTCCTAAGAAAAGTAATAGTGTGCGAGGCTCTTGCGTCAAGAGTCTGCTTCATGTTTATCATACAACATCCAGGCTTACGCTTAACAGAACACAGAGTCCTGAATTCTGAAATAAAATTAGGACTTTCGCTTACGAATGGGACAAGACAGGAATGCGCGGGTTGAGTAACTCCTGAGTAAGGTAGTCATCCCATAAACGAGCCCGGACTTGGTAGAGCGTACAGCCG